>JBBQIT010000019.1:0-18998 GCA_038325205.1 Bdellovibrionota bacterium | reverse complement strand
GGCAAGGTTTGCGAACAGAACGGTAAACCATAGCCAGAGTGTGATCTGTCCCGAGAAAAGCGCGCCGTGTCCGACTTTCAAATCGTGGGCGAAGGCGATTGAGGACAGCAGGCTTCCTATCTCAACCACAAACATCACGGGATTTTTCACCATGAGTTTAGGATTTAACTTTCTTACCGCGTCTTTCGCCGCGCTTAAGAAAATCTGTGAATTCCACACGCTTTTGTTTGTCGTTGTCATATCAAACCCTTTTTAGTAGAGAGTGCCGCGCCACATTTCGAAATGCTCGACCACAGGACTCAAAGATAACGCGGGAAAGAAAGTGAGTGCTCCGACGATCACGATGACCCCCACCAAAAGAAAGGTGAATAGAGGGCCGTCTACTGGAAAGTTCGCCGTTCCCTCTTGCGCATGCGGTTTCTTTGCGGCAAGCGAGCCTGCCACCGCAAGCATGGGAATAATGATGAAAAATCTTCCTACGAACATCGCTATCGCCAAAGTGTAATTGTAAAAAGCGGTGTTTGCGGAAAGTCCCGCAAAAGCGCTTCCGTTGTTTCCCGTTGCCGAGGCAAAAGCGTAGAAGATCTCTGCTAATCCGTGCGGACCAGAATTATTGAGACCCGCAAGTCCTCTTGAATCAAGAGCCGCCCAAGCCGAAAATCCTAAGATAGAAAACGCGCAAGCAATGATAGCCAAAGTCACGTACTTGACCTCGCGACCTTCTATCTTTTTTCCAAGGTATTCCGGAGTCCGTCCGACCATGAGGCCCGCGATAAAGACCGTTAGAATGATAAAGATCATCATTCCATACAGGCCCGCGCCTACCCCTCCGAAGATCACTTCGCCAGTCAGCATGTTAGCTAGAGGTACTAACCCGCCGATCGCCGTGAAGCTGTCGTGCATCGCATTCACAGCTCCGCAGGAGGCATCCGTAGTTATCGTTGCAAAGAGAGCGGAGTTAAAAATACCAAATCGTGTCTCTTTGCCCTCCCAGTTAAGCGAGGAGTCGCAACCCAATTTCGTAAAGTTAGGGTTGCCGCGATATTCGTAATGAGAAGCTACCAAAACTCCCGCCACAAAAAGGATCGCCATCGCACTCCAAACGGCCCAACCATGCTTCACGTTTTTAGTCATACTTCCCAACAGGTAAACGAGAGCGCTAGGAATCAGAAAAATCGAAAGCATCTGAACAAAGTTGGAAAGTGCCGTTGGGTTCTCAAACGGATGCGCGGCATTCGCGTTAAAGAAACCACCACCATTCGTTCCCAACATCTTAATCGCCACCTGGGAAGCTACCGGACCCATGGCGATTAGCTGTTTCACTCCTTCCAAGGTTGTGGCCTCGACATAACCTCCAAAGGTCTGAATCACGCCCTGTGAAATCAGGAACAGGGCGTAGACGAAGCAAACAGGTAACAACAAATAAAGGTGGCAACGAACCAGATCGGCCCAGAAATTTCCTATCCCTTTGGCTTCTCGCCTAGCGACGCCCCTAATGAGAGCCACGGCGATGCAAATGCCAACGGCAGCGGAAAAAAAGTTATGAATCGTGAGCGCTACCATTTGGGAAAAGTAGCTCAGCGTCGACTCTCCTCCGTAAGATTGCCAGTTGGTATTAGTGGTAAAGCTCATTGCCGTATTAAACGAAAGTGACTCGCTGCCAGCCGCCAAGTGTTGGGGGTTCAAAGGCAGAAACGCTTGGAGTCGAAGAATCACATAGGTGAATAGAGCGCTGAGACAGCTAAAGATCAGCATGTCCTTGGCGTATTGAGTCCATTTCTGTTCTTCGTCCGGATCAATAGAAGCTAGTCGATAGAAGAGTCTCTCCAGTCCCCCTAACAGCGGAGACAAAAAAGTACGCTTTCCCTGAAAAATATTTTCCAGATACCACCCAAGCGGTTTGGTGAGCGCTATGAGTGTTCCCAGAAAGAGAACTAGCTGCAGATAATCTCTTGGCGTCATAGTTAAAACCTCTCGGGGAAGATCAGCGTATAGAGAAGGTACGCGAAAATAGGAATTGAGATCCCAAGCCCAATTAAATCCATAAGCATGGCCGACTCCTTATTGAAGCTTCGCGCATCCAGCGACAAATGCGCCGCCTAGCAAAAAGCAAATGATGAAGAGCCCGATGTTAAATAGATCGATCATGTTTTGACTCCTTACTCACTTGCAGAGCAAGGACGAGGCCATGAGGAAAAAAACGTAAGTAGTTGGAATTGGGATCTTTATTAAGTGAGGGGGCGGGTGGACTCCCTTAAAAATTTAAGAAACCTTTCATTTTGTAGGAGTGGAGACAGGGTTCGATTAACTATTTCAGACCCATTTTATTTTTTCGATCGCGGGGGGTAGATCGCGCTTTGCGTGTGATGGGAATGACATTAGCCGGTAATGAGGCAACTGGCTTTGCCTTTTCTTGAAGCTTAAGCCGGAAAGCATAAGGGAAATTGAGCCGACGAAAAAGAACGACCAGCGACCAAGCGCCTACCATTCCTCCGAGGGTTTGAGTGATCACTAAGAAGTAAACATTGTGAATATGTAAAAAATTGAAGAAAAAGACTCGCGACGCGCTGGCAAAGAGCCCACTGGCCAAATAGATCTCCAGACTACATTGCCCTAAGTAATTCAGTAATCGCGTCGCTAGACTTTGGGCATTTCGGGAAATCAACAACGCTACGCCAATCGTCATCACCAGTCCCGCTAAGGCGCGAAGGGGGTAAGTAAAAGGAACGGGAGGACCGGGTTGCGCCGTCGCGAGCAAAAATCCGAATCCCACGAGGGCTACCGCTGCAAGAGCAATCGATTTTAGTTTGAATGTGATTCTGGGGATCAGAGAGTTTGCTACTACACCAGCGACCAACCAACTGCCGTACCAAGAAAAGACCTGCTCGGGATTCCACAAACTATAACCCTTAAAGCGACTCCAGGCATAAGCGATAAGAGAGACCGCTAAGATGAATATTGGCGGAACCTTCGCCTGACGCACCAACGAATAACCCACTGTTAAAACAAACATGGTCGATAGAAACCATTCTCCTACTGATAGATCGTAGAAAAGTCGCCAAGGCATTCCAGGCTGAATCTCGGTCGAAACCCATTTCGCAAAAACGATCGTAGCCGCCCAAAAAATTAATCCCCAAAGCACATGAGGATAGGCAAGCAGGCCTAACCGCTGAACGAAAAACTTTTTGAAACCTCTTCCGATGAGACGCTCCAAATGAAAGCCAGAAAGGAAGAAGAAAACGGACATGTGAAACATGTAGATGGATTCGTAGAGCACTTGCGCGAATGGAGGAGTGGAAAATCGTTGAATCACAGAGCCGAGCGAGTGGGCAAAAACGACCAAAATAATGCAAAGCCCTTTGGACACATCGATCCAAAGATCCCTGGATGGCTTAGTTTCGTTCGAATGCTTCAACGGCCCACGCATGGACTCGATTCCCCCAACCAACATCGTAACCAAGTTAAATCTAACGAGTATGCGTCGATTGTGTAGAAAACCGAACAATTCCCAAAACTCCTCGGTAAGTCCCAAAAGGTAGTGCCAGAACGGTTTTGGCGCCAGCTGATTTCCTCCCCCTTAGCCTCAATTCCTTCGGCACGGACCTTGCTCAAGGGCCTGCCAGGCAAGCGAAGGGCGGTTCGCTTTTAACTTTAGAAGGATTGAAAAAGGAATTAAAAATGAAAGCATTACTATTAACTCTTGGAATCTTACTAGCGTCCGTAAATGCGAACGCGAAAACCAATGACATTCGTCTCAATTACAGCCAAGTCGCGACTTCGCCGACTGGCGCTACGGTTAGCATTTATGTTTTAGCCGATGGTGCCGTGGAGCGAAGTAGCTTCATCCGCGCTTCGAAAATGCTGCCCACCGTAGAAAAAGTCGCTCAACTAGGTGAAGAAGAGATGGAAAACATTAACTCTCTTATTGAAGAAGCGAGAGATGCTCGCATTTTCACGCTCCCTCAACACGCCATGTGTTTTGTAGCTCCCTTCTCGATCCCAGAAGCCTCTGCGGATAACGGAAAGGTATTTCTTTCTAGCGGCGGCGCGTGCACCGTCAAGAAAGTGAATTCGAGCGAGGCAGGACGTGAATTGACGTTATTTATCCAAAATCTGTTCGCTCAGTTCGGCCACAAGTAAGCTAACGGTATTACTTTGAATTTGGAGGCCCGTCTCTCCTGATAGGAAGACGGGCTTTTACGCGTCAGCTACTAAGATAAGGCAAGTCCAATGCCCCTATCCTATGTTAGTAACCAGGCATGGCGACGAAAGAGCTTTTTCCACCAAACGAACTCTTCGACTGGGTGAAACAACAGGCAGCCTTTGGCCCGCGCCGTCCCGGAAGTCCCGCCAATAAAGAGAATGAGGATTTCATCTTCGCTACCTTAGAAAGCTTTGGAATTGCAAATGTTCGTCGCGAACTAGTTCCTCTGACTTATTGGAACTGCGAACAAGCTTCCCTTCTAGTCGAACAAAAATCGATTCCGACTTTTGGGATTCCCTACACGACGTTCACTTCCGCCGAAGGAATAAGTGCCCCGCTTATTTACGCAGAACCAAAGGTTTTCTCTTCTAAAAAAGAGTGGAGAGGAAAGATAGTAGTTACCGAAATTACTTTCCCCTCCTTAAATCCAGACCTTTTGCAAAAACTTGCTCTAGGAAAATACGACCCTGACAACGATCTAAAAGATTTAGACCATCCCGCAACTTGGATTCGGGTAGGTTGGCATCTTTATCAATGGGCCGCGCGTGAAGGAGCATTGGGCTTTGTGGGGATCTTAAGAGATCAGCCTGGCGGAAGTTGTCGTATGTATGCCCCCTACGGTTTCAAAGAAAAGAATATTTTAGACAAACCAATTCCCGGACTTTGGACAGGCAAAAAAGACGGCGAGGCACTGATAAAAGCCGCGCGTTCGGGAACAGTGGCCGAATTGAGGCTTACTGGGAGTCATGAAAAAGCGGACTCCTACAATATCGTTGCTGAGATACCGGGAGCGACTTCCGAAACTTTGGTCTTAAGTACGCACCATGATTCCCCCTTCACTTCTCCCGTCGAAGACGCTAGCGGAGTAGCCGTCGTGCTGGGCCTCGCTCGACACTTTGCCAAAGCTCCCAAGTTGCGACGACGAATCGTGGTGCTTTTCACTTCGGGACACTTTTATGGGTCAATAGGAACCAGAAGTTTTATCGACACTCACCTTGCTGACATTGTGGCCGACACCGCGATCGAAATCTCCGTTGAGCATATCGCCAACGAAGCGGTAGAAAACACTAGGGGCGAATTGGTCGCTTCAGGAAAAACAGAGCCTGTTGGAATTTTTATCCCTTTTAATCGCTCCGTTCGTGATCTTTTAGTCCGCCAACTCTTGCTGCAAGGCCATGGCCGAACCTTGTTACTTCCTTCCGAGGGACCGCTTGGAGATTACCCTCCTACCGATGGTGGAGATTGGTATGAAGCCGGAATTCCTGTGATCAACTACATCAGTAATCCGGTCTATCTTTTGACTGACGACGACGCTTTGCCTTGGGTAAATGAAGAAAGACTTTCCCGAGTCGCACACCTTTTTGCCGAAGTCATTACCGCCTTGGACTCGCTGACTAAGGCGGAAATAGCTCGGATTGATTTCCCGATTCGTCAAAAGTTAATGAAATGGATGAAGACGGCGCTGCGCGCCAAAACCACCCATTTCGGCCGAAAACCGCTTCACTAATTCCGATTATAGATTTCCCCTATCGCAAACATCAGCCCGACTCATTGGCCTTCACCTCCGAACTGACCTAACCTATCTTTAGATAATGGGTTGAATTGGGTTTGGGGGACAAAATGAAAAATGAATTAGGCGTTTCACGCCGACAGATCTTTAAATGGGCCAGCATCTCCGCAGGATTTTTAACAGCGGGATCTGCCTTCGGACAATTTCTTGATGCGTGCGGACTAACTCCGGATCAAACCGAAGGCCCTTTTTATCCTGTCGCGGATCAAGCCGACAAAGACACCGACCTCACTTTCGTAAAAGGAAAAACCCTTAAGGCCAAAGGCCAAGTGATTTATGTGGGAGGACAAGTGATGGACGATCTCTGCCATCCAGTCTCGAATGCCCTGGTAGAAATTTGGCAAGCCTGCGCTACAGGCCGCTACAATCATCCCGGTGATACTTCCGGAAATGTTCTCGACCCCAATTTCCAGTACTGGGGAAAAGCGACAACGGACTCCGACGGCCGTTACCAATTTAAAACGATTGTTCCCGGCGCCTATCTTGCCGATGCAAATTGGATGCGTCCTCCCCATATTCATTACAAGGTCCACGCTTTGGGATTCCACGACTTGACCACGCAAATGTACTTTAAAGGAAATAAGTACAACGCCAGCGACCTCATTCTACGAGATGTTCCGGCGGCGGAACGGGATAGGGTTATCGTCGACTTCGTCCCAGCTCAGGGTAGTGCGTTCGATCCTGATACTTTGGTGGGCGGATTCGATATTAGTCTCCGGCGCGTAAGAAGAGCTTAAACTCTAACAAAGCGTGCTCGTAACAGTTGTTACCAGGAACTCGCGTACCTTCAGCTCCTATTTTTTTTTCGTACGACAATGAATAGGTAGCGGGCGCCCCGAGTGGGGTTGAACTACACAACACTAATATCAACAACTGGAGATGTTATGCGCGAGTTAAAACTGAGATCGCTGTTTTCGGCCGTTGCTTCTTTAATCGTTTTAGGAAGTGTTCAAGCACTGGGATTGGGAGTCGGTCAAGTCGGCCCCTGCGTCGTTTTGACTGACATTCAGCCAAATGGAAAAGAGATCGAACAGTGCATTCGCACCCGAGATGCCAATCAGAAATATACGCTGATGGAATTCTTCTCGATATCTTGTGAAGATTGTCAGGTGAATCTTCCTATCGTTAGCCAGCTGACCCCAAATCTTGAAAAGACGACCAAGACGCGTTTGATTGCTATCGATAAAGATGAGGTAGCCGTGCGCTCGTACCTTAAAGACCAGCAATCCTTAATCGGTATGCCGGTAGCGCTTGATTCGATGAAGCAAGCTGTCCGAGCGTACGACGTCATTTTAACCCCAACGCTGTTTTTGATAGATAAGAAGAACAACATCATCTTTAAACACGAAGGCATTTTGACGGATGCCGATAAGGCGACCCTCTTGAGCCTCACTGTAAACTAAGAATAAGGTGCCCGCATGGAAACATGCGGGCATCGACTTGCCCGCCCCGCACTCTCCCTGATAGATTCTTTGGATGTCGAAGAAGCTTATCGCGATGGCCTCGGCCGATTGGCACAACTACAACGCGGCAACTGGCGAAGAGCGTCACGTGATTCCGCATCTGAATAGATTGGGAATCGATGCCGAGTTTCCGTTCTGGGATTTACCCTCCGAGAATTGGAAACGTTTCGATGCAGTGATTATTCGTTCGACCTGGGACTATCCGCACAAGCTGACACAGTTTAAAAACTGGATTGAACAGCTCGAAGCGCAGCATACCCCTGTGTTCAACTCAGGGGATGTCATTCGCTGGAATATCGAGAAGACCTACCTCAAGCAGATTGAGGAATGGGGATTCGATATTGTTCCGACCGTTTGGGTCCAATACGAATCACCCGCGTTTTTGTCCGAGCTGATTGAGAAAGCGAACTGGCAAAAAGTTATCGTAAAGCCAACGATCTCAGTGGGTGCGGAAAATACGCTCCTTATCGATCACACCGCTATGCCTACTGAATTCCCCTACCAGTCAAACTCCTCTCTAATGATACAGCCTTTTCTTTCGGAGATTACGAGCGAGGGTGAGTGGTCCTTTGTCTTCCTTGGTGGAACTTTCAGCCACTGCGTCCGAAAAGTCCCCAAAGCCGGCGACTTTCGCATTCACCAGCACCATGGCGGGACCTACTACGCGGAGACTCCACCTACTGACGGCCTTGAACTGGCCAAGGGCATTGTGAAAAAAATCACTTCTCCTCTGCTGTACGCCAGAGTCGATATGGTTCGCTCCGAGGGTAAATTTATGTTGCTGGAACTGGAACTAATCGAACCGTCGCTCTATTTGGAGTTTTCTAAGACAGCCCCCGAGCTTTTAGCCCGCTCCATCGCAGCATCAATTCATTAGCCTCTCTCTTTAATACTAGGCCAAAGGTTGCCTCGCGCTACGGCTCGCAATGACAGGAGGGTCGGATTCTCGATTAGATTTCGCACAAATAAAAAAGCCGGCAATTGCCGGCTCTTTAATGTGCGCCTGAGAGGATTCGCCTTCCGGTCGGCCCTCAGGGCCGCCTGCAGGCCGGACTCGCCGCCTGCGCTAATAGCGCTCGTCTAGAAGTTGAGTGCGGCTCCGTCTTTCAAATCCTCTCTTAAAGCCGAAACGCTTCGCGTTTCTCGATCAGAAAGCGCACAAATAAAAAAGCCGGCAATTGCCGGCTCTTTAATGTGCGCCTGAGAGGATTCGAACCTCTGACCCTCAGATTCGTAGTCTGATGCTCTATCCAACTGAGCTACAGGCGCATTGCTTTTCAGCGGACCCGACAATACACGATCGTTTTAGAATCACAAAGGGTGTTCTAATGACTAATGAATTGCCTTAATGAGGGCATCTAAATAGGGGGGCATCTGGGGTCTTGGGTACCACGCCAGCGCGCACTCTTCCTTTAAGAGGCCCGCTGGATGCAAGGGAATGAGCGTCCCATTATCGAAGTAGGGCTTCACTACCTCCTCTAATAAAACCCCATACCCTACCCCCTCTTTAAGGAGGCGAATGACCGCGGTGTTGTTGTTCACAAAGTGGCGCTCGGCTTGGGCGTCTTCAAGCAATCGATATTTGATTAGGTAGTTACGGGTCATCTTGTCCGAAAGATTAAAGTCGATAATTTTCTCAGTTCTCACGACCTCTTTAAGATCCCGCCCTTTCCATTTTTTGGTTCCTACCAAAAGATACCGTTCGGGCTTCAGCAGTTTACTGTCCATTTCGGCGGCAACTTGCTCGCGAGGGACGACAGCGAACTGGGTCTGCCCCGTTCTTAAATCCTCAATACGCGTCTCTAAATCATCAACGGCTAAGGTCAGCAATAGATGCGGGAACGCTTTGATGACGGGAAGTACCTGCTCCACGATTCTAGATTCAATAAGGCTCGTAGGCCCGGTGAGGCGAATGCGGGCTGTAGTCGTCTTTCCCGGGTTTTGAATCTTAGCGAGAAGCTCCCCTTCAAGGTCCTTCGCCGACTCACAATAGCGAAGTAACGATTGGCCTTCTTCGGTCAGCTTCATCCCTCGTCGCGAGCGGGTAAAAAGCGTCGACGAAAGTGTTCTTTCTAATGAGCGGATTCTTTGGGTCACTCCGGTCTGCGTGAGACCCAGCTCTCGGGCCGCGCCATGAACGCTACCGATTCTTGCCACCGCCGAAAACGCCTCTAATGGAGCACTTAGTAAACTCATTCTAATTCATCAATAAATGAAAATAATGAATTATCAAGTCCTCTCATTTCCCCGCATATTCACGTTAGGGAGGGGAAGCAAATGAGAGTTCTTTTTTTGATTTTAGTTGGGTTTACTTTGGAGGCATCCGCCTATGTGTTCGAGCCGTTGCCCGCAACGCCCCCCATTCCCGAAAACAATCCTCAAACGGCGGCTAAGATAAAACTGGGCTCCCAACTTTTCTTCGATCCCCGAATTTCCAAAAATGGCCAGGTCTCGTGCATGACCTGCCACTACATCGCAGGATCCGGAGAAAACAATTTGGCTTATTCCGTAAAGCCGACGGGAAAACATAGCCTGCATACGGTCCCTACCGTTTGGAATGCCGCTTTTCTCACGCGCTTTTTTTGGTACGGATCCGCGGCAAGTCTTGAGGAACAAGCCGAAGGCCCGCTCGAAGAGATGGGCATGGGAAGTTTAGATGAGATCACTACAAGGGTTGCCGCGATCCCTGGATATTCGTCGTCATTCGCTGAAGTTTTTCCGGGCGAGCCCGTCAAGATGGCAAACATTACCAAAGCGATTGCCGCCTACGAACGCACCTTGGTCACGACCAATAATAACTTTGATAAATTTTTAAAAGGGGATGTTCACGCCATTCCTCAAGCCGCCGTTCAAGGCATGGCCATCTTTGAATCGATCGGTTGCACCTCTTGCCATTCCGGACCCATGCTCGATGGCGCGAACCGATTTGAGAAATTTCCGAAGTTCCCGGGAACTTCTTTCGAAACGAAATACCGTTTCACTGATGATCCCGGACGATTCAACGAAACTAACCAAGAGATAGATCGCGGTTATTGGAGAGTGCCTTCCCTCCGGAACATCTCCTTAACCGCCCCCTATTTTCACAACGGACAGGTCACAACCTTAGAAGAAGCCGTAAGAGTCATGGCAAAGACCCAGCTCAACAAAGACCTCACTGACGCCGAAGTACTTTCTTTGGTGGCATTCCTGAAGTCTTTAACTGGGGAATTTCCTCGGCTTAGCGTACCGCGACTCCCCGAACTCCCTTCCCTTAGCGGCTTTCCGGTCCCCGCTAATTGACACAAAGCGCTGCGGACTGTTTAAATGCGGCCAGTTTGTGGAGGTGCTGATGCGCTCGTTTTTGCGGACTCTATCGAAAGTGGCTAGCTTAGGACTCCTAACCCTCTGGGCCTGCATGCTCCCCCGTCTTGGATTCGCCGACGACGATGCCGGCATCAAAACCGTAAGCGGCGACTGCCTCAAGTCAGGCCTGGTCGTCAACGCGTGGGCGGAGCTCACCAGAAAAGAACCGCGTCTCCAACAAATCATCACTCAAATGTACGATCAGACCGACGTGAAACCGGCCAACAATCAAGTTCCCATGGATAACTGCATGGTCTCTTGGCCAGAGGACTTGGAGGGAAAACCAGTTCTCGGCGTTCGAAATGTGATCATGAGCCGCACTTGGTCCAACGATGATGGAAAGAATACGTATATGGGCGGCATTCGCATGTCGTACGAATTCAATTGGGCCTCTGAACTTAACCCGGCCTCCATTCAACCCGACGCTCCTGACTTCCTAATGCGCAAAATACTTGGTTTTGCTTATTGCAAAAGCGAAGACGCCTGTCAGTTCTTGGGAATTCCTTTTCGCAGCACTCAAGAGAAAGACGCGGTTTACAAGCGAGTCGTCCCCGCCAAGAAAATGGCCCAACGACCCACTGACCGATTCTAGGGCACAAGCTAACTACTTGAATCTCAATTAAATATAACCATGTCCCCACTTCCCTACGAACTGGACACAAAATAAAGGTTGCACTTAATATTGACAGTATTATGCTGCGCGTCGAAGTTCAAAAAAGACTGTTAGACCTTGTGAAGGAGGGTTCTGTATATGTTTACTCTAAAAGTCCGAAATTTTTCGGCTGCCGCGTTAGTGCTCGCGATGTTCGCGATTTGCTCGCCCAGTATTGCCGACACTGAAGCTGATGATGACGCGTCGACGGCGCAGAGCCTTCAGCAAACCAGTACCATCGCGATGATCGTCGATGCGAAGACCGAAAAGGCTGTTGCTTACTTTGTTAAGGCACTTCCAAAAGCGGTCAGCGACGGCACTCTCGCCAAGCTCACTAAGACGGTTGATACCACTTTCAAAGCTGCGAAGGCCGAGCCTGAAAACGCCGCTAAAGTTCAAGCAGCGAAAGACGCTGAAAAAGCTTTGGTAGACGCGCAAGATGCGGTCAGAAAACAGATTGAGAAAGACGGCGTCCTCGTTCCCGAAAAAGACCTCGTTCAATCAGCTACTACGGAAGCCGATAACGAAAAATCTAGTTCGCAATTTTGGAGAGCCCGCTGGGGCTACGGATACGGCGGCTACGGATACGGCATCGGAATCGGTTACGGACGTGGTGGATTTTACGGCGGCGTTTACGCTTACGCCGGGGGCCGTTACGGATACGGCGTCGGATACGGCTACGGATATGGCGGCGGTTACGGATACGCTGGTTACGGATATTGCGGATACGGCGGCGGTTGGGGCTACGGTTACGGTTCTAACGCTGGTTACTGCGGATATGGCGGATATGGCGGATATGGATACGGCGGCTATTACGGCGGCAATTACGGCATCGGCTATTACGGCTGTTAGTATTCGGGCCTGATACAAAATTTTTGGAGAGGGTTCCCCGCTGGGGGGCCCTCTTTTTGTTTCCCAACCTCAGAGCGCGAACTGTGAAGGTGGAGGAAGCTAATGAAGCAGAAGTGGTTGTTACTTGTTGTTGTTCTCATCATTACCCAAGGTCTTTGTGCGTCTGATTCGCCAGTCTATCTGGAAGAAGCCAGAACGATTCGAAAGATACTGGGCCTCGATAAATACCCTTTCGACCCCGCAATCAGCGAAATGAATATCGCCATTTGGGACAACGGCTTCGGAAAAAAATCCGAGCTCGCCGAATATCTACCCGATGCCGAGCTGATAGAATTTGCCGGTGAAGGCGGTTCTCAGTTAGACGAACAAGAGACTCATGGACGAACCATGGGCGTTATTATCGACCGACTCTTAAAAGAAGCGACACGTTCGAAAAACGGCTCGCTCAGTAATGCTAAATTTAAGCTGAAGCTCATTAACGCTAACGGAACGACCAATCTTCATTTGGCGCGAAAATGGTGCAAAGCGAATAACGTTAAGCTCTTTCTCTACAGCCAAAACTGGGAATACATGGGTAACTTCGACGGTACCGGTCCTGTGAACGAAGTGTTCACCACTGCCGCTATTGAAGATGGAATGATTCCTGTCGTAGCCGATGGAAACTATGGTGGCCGCGTGTTCAACGGAAAGATCAAACGTTTAGATGACGGCTGGTTGCAACTTAAAGAAAATCAGAAGTGCCTCCGTATTAAGAGTAACATCGATCGAAACCCGATTCGACTCGTCCTCGCTTGGAACTCTTTCAGTCAAAATGAGAACGCGGGAACCGATAAAGTCCTCAAACTTTTCCTCTATGACGAAGACGGAAACCTCCGATCTTCGAGTGAGCTCAATCAAGTGCTCAATAAAGAGGGAAAGAAAAAACCTGATGCAGGTCAGAGCTTTTTAGCCAGGCAAATTATTGAGTTCGAACCGGTAAAATCTACCGTCGAGATAGAAGATGCAACTCCACTAAAAAGTAAAAGTCCCAAAGCGGATGAAGCGTTTGAAGCTCCTGCGGAGGCTGCCGTAGCTACTCCTCCCGTGCCAGGAAACATAGAATTGCCAGCGCCTAAACCCAACGTGGCGAACGCACAACCTGAAGTTCTTCCCGCGCCCCCTGCGGATAGCAAACTCCCGACAACGCCCAAGGTAGATACTTCGGTGGCGCCGGCCGGAGCTACTGCGGAAGGCGTGAAAGTAGTCGTCAAGACGACGACAGCAAAAAAACGAGTGCTGCTAAGCCGAAATACTAAAAATGGTTATTACTTAGCCTGTGTGAGAGCTGAGTCGAATAACTGGACCGGCAAAGACAGACTTCGCCTCACGGTTCTAGATAAAAAGAATGAAATAAAAGTGAGACGCGACGGGCGTATGCAGACCGTTCGAGCCCTCGAGTTCGTCGACGCGACGAAAGGCCGAGAGATCATGGTCCCTGCCGATAACCCAAATGTAATCACAGTAGGAAATCCTTCTGCCTATTCTTCGGTCGGGCCCACCATGGCGAACGTGGAAAAAGCGGATGTCATCATGCCGGGCTCTATCATTGATTTCTCGGATGGCGAAGGGTCGTATGGGACTTCGAACGATGCCGCGATTTTTATTCCTGTCGTTGCTACGATGTTGGCCGCACGACCTGATCTTACGGTACCCATGATTAAAAAGTGGGCGCAGCGTCAGTTCAACGCTGATTCGATCGCAACCATGACTATCGACGAAGTGAAAAAGAAATTGCCGCCGAGTATGATCGAGATGCTCACCGATAATTTAGGTGGGCAACAGCCAACGATGGCTGGCCAATACACTGACAAAAGGTATGTGATCGGTATTCAGAACGATCCCTCAGATCTAACGGGTCTCTTTCCGACTATCGCTGACGATAAGAGTAGCTTCGACTACAAATATTTCGTTAAAGTGAAGAGCTTTGAAGTCACCTACTACGATCAGTTTGGTCAGCCTCACGGAAATATTGATTTCGAAGGTGTCCGCTATCTTAAAGCCGACACAGGCGACAAGTTAGCCACCGTTCCGATAGATTACGTCGAAATTCGAAAAGCTTTGGACGTTCGGATGTGGCAAACGCCGACACCTGAAGAGTTAAAAAACTTGGACGTATAACCTACTAACCTTTTCTGTTCGGTGTGATACACAAGAACAGCTATGGGAGAATTTTCAGAACAACAAATTGACTCCTTTATGGAGCGAGCGCTGGAACTGGCTAGCCAGGCAGGCTCGCTCGATGAAGTTCCCGTCGGTGCCGTCTTGGTTTCGGGTAACGAAATCTTGGCAGAAGGGTTAAACCGAAGGGAATCCACGCAACGAACCCTCAGCCATGCTGAGCTCGTTGCGCTGGAGAGTTTTAATGCCCGCTTTTCCCAGTGGAGAGTCCCTCCTGGAACCAGCCTTTTTGTTACCGCAGAACCCTGTTTAATGTGCACTGGCGCCCTGCTATGGGCCAGGGTCGATAACGTTTATTTCGGCTGCTCGGATACGAAAAATGCGGGACTTAGCCGCATTTCTAATCTCATCCACGCGGGTGTGTACGACCATCGGTTCACTGAAGTGCGAGGCGGAATTCTTGGTGACCGTTGCGCTGAGCTACTCAGTGGATATTTTCGCGGCAAGCGAAAGAACGGCGCGAACCCCGTCTCTCCACAAGCGCCTATGGCCTAGGCGGCGATCGGCAGATCGCTTGAGGTTTTACTCGGACATCGCGCGGGAGTAGGTGGATTCAAGCGCACGAAATCGACCTTCAATTTGATTGTGACCCTTTTGCCAAAGCTCGGTGTCTTTAATGCCCTTAAGCTTTTGGGTTCCGAATTTTATCTTCTTTATATCCAGTTCCATGATCTCGATACTTTCTTTTGCCGACTGCATCGATTCTCTTCTTTTACCTTTTCGTGCCATTATCTTTCGAAGGTTCTTTGTCCGCTGTTCCCACATCTTCACTCTGGTTTTGATGAAGGCAATGTACTGGGCGCGTTGTTTAATTTCATCCGCGCTCGGAACCGAAGCAAGATCTCGTTTGGTAGATAGAGAGGGTTTTTTGGAGGCGTGAGCGTAGCTCGGAAGAGCTCCGATTGAAAAGATAGCTAGTAAAATTGAAAAGAGTCCCCTCAACACTTATTCCCCTAAGACAGCAGGCAGACCTTACCGACAGCCCGCCCACACCCGAATCTGAACAACGGGTGGAATATGACATCGCGGAAAGGACATCGTATGCACGCTCAATTGCTGCGAATCTTTTTTATCGCTGCACTTTCCTGATCCGTCGCTGTCATTACAAACATAAAAAGAGACAAATCCCTCGCGTCCCGATGCCACGCTTTGTTTCAAAGCGATCATTCGTGAGGGAGATTGAAACAAATTTTCTGAAAGCAAATCTACCGACTGAAGCAAAGCAGAAGCATTAGGGCGACCCACAGGAGGAAGCGCTGCACCGAACGCCGCCATTACGGGAGAGCTTTCCGCTTCCACGGGCATATGCTCGCTAGTCTCTATGGAAAGTCTTGGAAACGTGGCTTCTTCGTAAAAAAACATCGAGTCGCGATCTTTCGCAGCGGGGCAGGCGGGAACAAAACGTACTTGGAAAGACGATAGGTCGCAGCTAGAAGTACTCGCGGGAATCGCATCCGAACCCGCGTTCAAGCCGCTGGCCAAGCCAACGACAAATACCAGGGCAAACACCGGATAGATGCGCCCCATAAAATTAAAGAATTGGCGGAACATACTCTCTATCGTACCGCTTTTCGCTGCACTGCTTTCAAACAGCCAGGGATCTCAATTAAAACTGGCTGGCTAAGTGGTCGTTACTAATGGTATAAAGGAGATTGTCTAGATTTCTTCACCACAGATTTCATAAAGCACGCTCGGAATCACAGGTGATTTTTCTCTGTCACATTGTTGATCTGAGCATCGTCTAGAACTAACGACAACTTACGGAGATCTATTGAATATTCCAAAGCGAGAGAGCCTATTTGTAGGTGTTGTTCTTTTTCTAACTCTAGGGCTGGGAGTCTCAGCTCAAGCTAGTTTTGGAGGTCCGAACCCTATCTCGCTCTTGTTTTTGGGAACTATCATTTTCGCTATTTGCAGCGCCGTCCTTGGCACTGCCAAGATCTTCCTCTACCAGTTTTGGCATTCCGAAAGCAGCGCTCGGGCGAAGCGGTATTATCTAGCTTCTTCTGCTTTAGAGGTGACCGGGTGTTTTATTGTGGGGTTCATTTGCCATTTCGACACGGCGGTCATGGTAGCTCTCTTAGGGATTTACTGGACCTTAGAAACCTTTGTGAATCCTTGGCTGATGCGTTGGATTAGCCCCAACCGGCACTCACAATATCTTAAAGATCTTCCGCTCTCATTAATTCAAGCCTTCATGCTCCCAACGATGGGACTCATGATCTATTTCATTTCTGGCTTTTCTCAATAAACAAAAAGAATTTATATCCGGCGGCGCATGAGAGATGCGCCGCCGAACTTTTTTAATGTGACATAGCTGCGATTTCTTGAGGCGTGAAAGTCACAAAGGCAGCGCTCTCGCCGACGCTATTGCATTTGTGTCCGCTCTTTCCGGTGTATTTGATTCGCATGTATCCCTGGTCTCCCCAGCTTTTTCCCCAGCTGTTTTTTAGAATCCAGGCTTGGTCGTCATCGTTCCATCCGACAAGCGCCACGAGATGATTGGTGCCGCCCGAGTTGCACGCGTTATAGACTCCAGATCGGTAAGAGCCAAACGCCCCGGAAGCCGAGACGGTGACAGAAACTACGCCGTACTTATAGATAGCGGCTTTGATTTCATCCGTCGTAGGTTGTCGGCCTTTCGCTCCGACATAGGCCCAAGTGCCTGCTTTCTCATGCTCGCTAACCGTTTTGCATCGAGAGTTCGAAGCGGTGTAAGGGAAGTCAGAAGTGTAACCGGCCCCGTGCCCTTGGTAGAATCCAAAAGCATAGTATCCGCCCCCGCACGTTCCATAACTTGGACGGCAGCTCACCAGTTGTTGCTCGGAAACGTTGACCGAGTTTCCCGTCGCGATCTTAATCGCCGACTCGAACGCGGCCACGGTGCCAAAAGCCCAACAACTTCCACAAGAACCTTGGTTCTTAATATCAGTGACACCGTTGTGATCACGCCAATCCCAAGAGCTGGGAAGAACCTCGCGATCCATGCGCGGCGAGTGGAAAGGAGCTAGCGATTCCCAATTTTCAGGCAATCTTAGTCCTGTTCGAAAGCTAAGAGAGTGTCTTAGCGCTGGGCTATCACCCACCTCGAACGTCCAACCTTCTCGAGCGCCCTGAGCTCGCAAGCTTTCAAGCTCGGTAGCGACTTGGGCCTCCGTCTTTGCATAGGAGCCGCTTACTACCAGCATCAACATCAGAATAACGTACTTCATAGAGCCTCCATTTATTGGTGAAATAGAATCAGGAAAAGAAGACGGCACACGTCCGCCCATCGGGCCATTGGTCCGTTTTTCGATCGATTCTCTTTTGGTTTGTTGTTAGGAACGCTGCTTCGTCATACCGCGCCCATATAATCTCATTCGGCTCTAAGTGAGAGACGAATAAGGACATAAACCGTCAACACCCCGGGAATCACCGTATTGTGTTAACAGGTGTGCCCGCCCTGTCTCAGCTGTAACTAAAGTCTTAGTTGCTAATAACTAAAACTTTAGTTACCATTCTAAGAAGAATAAGAAAGAGGAGGCCCTTGAAAAAACGAAAGAGTAAAGCTCCAGCCAAGATGTTAACCGAAGTGGAGCTAGAGCTAATGAGCTATGTCTGGCGTCTAAAAGAGGCCACAGTTAACGATATTATCGCTTCACTCCCTGAAGACCGGAAGTTAGCTTACACTTCGATCTCAACGATTCTACGGATACTAGAACAGAAAAATGTTCTCGACTCTCGCAAGGAAGGGAGGGGGCATGTCTATTTTGCAAAATTGCAAAAGGACAAATATGAAACCGATCTCCTCCAGAGCCTAGTTACGAAAGTCTTTGATGGAGCTCCACTCTCGCTAGCTCGTCGACTTATTCAGGAATCAGACATGACCGAAGCTGACATCAAAGAGCTACGAACGATTCTTAACGAAAGACTACGGTGACCTGTGAACTTTTATGTCATGAGTGCGTTGCAAGCATATCTGCAGATCAATGTCGCTATTCTTGCTAGTTATGTGATCTTTAGCGTCGGCTTTTCTCTCTCGAATCGAGGGAATGGAGAATCTAAGAAGACGTGGCTGAGGTGGGCAGAGGTTACCCTCTTTGCTTCGGTTCTAATTCCCCTCTTATGTACTGCGATTCCCCGTCATCATTTATGGCAGCCCTTGGTTCAAGTTTGGTCAGGAGTTTCAAAGACGACTCATGAAAAATATTCCCTGTTAAGCCCCACTATTGGCTCTTTCAATTTGGGACCCGAACTTCACGGGTTCGTCTTTCACCAAGAAGGAGTTCTCATTCTCGCGGGAATTATTGGGTTCGTTCTTCTTATCGTTTCGCTTCGCTCCCTTTGGGGTTTAGGTTCCCTCTATCGTGAATTGATGTCGCTTCCTTTGATTAAACAGGTGGGAAGGACGCATGTCGTCTCCTCTGAGGGAAACAACGTTCCCTATTCCGCTTGGGTCCCTCTGGTTGGAGCCTTCGTCGCCATTCCCGTTTCCTTTTTGACGGAGGGGAATAATTTAATGTTAGCGGTTCGACACGAACTTCAACATCATCGCCAGGGTGACACTCGACGAATCTATTTTTTTGAATTCTTGAAATGCGTTTTCTTTTTCAATCCCGCGATTCGCGCGTGGATGGATCTTATTTCTGAACTTCAAGAGCTGTCCTGTGATGAGACCCTGGTCATTACAAAGAGGGTCTCGGCACAAGCGTACGGCCG
>JBBQIT010000018.1:0-19469 GCA_038325205.1 Bdellovibrionota bacterium | reverse complement strand
CTCCTTATCCTTTTTCATCGCTTCTTCTTCGGGAACCACTTTTTCTGTGAGCCATTTGTGAACCTTTACTAGCTTCGAAATAGCGTCCTTGCCGTCGCTTTCGATCTTGGCTTCGGCAACTTCGCCTTTCGCCTCAGTCGTATGCCACTGGCTTTCGATTTGAAGGTTGGACCATGGCAGTGGAAATTCGCCTGCATCTCCATCAAAACCGCCAGTCGTCCGAGAGACCAGCTGGTCCATCATTTTTCGAAATTCCCCTATCGTTTTAGGGTGAGCGATTTTTGAAATCGCCTCCAACTGTTTGTAAAATCCGGCGGCGACGGTTTCGGCTTTCTTGATCGCGGCCTTGTCCGTCGTTTTGGTATAGTGCAGCTTGATTGGTTTTTTAGTTTTCCCTTTGGTTCCTTTTAATACGACATCAATATCGGCATCGTCGCCTTTTTCATGGAAAGCGTAGGTCAGATGATAAAAATTATCTGCCGCCTCTCCTTTGCCTTTGTCGTAGTCTTCAACGATAGTCGTACCAATCATATGGAAGCTTCGAAGATGAGGCATCTTCTTTTTCTCTTTATCGCCGAAAATTATCAGCGATTCGGTGTTGAGCAATTTACTACCTCCCAAAATTACAAGGTACTGTTTCCCGGAGGTCTTGTTGTCCTCAACAAAAACCGATTTGACGTTGGATTCGAGACCGAACCCGAGACTACCGAAAAAAAGAATAGATGCGATTAATATTTTTTGAATCACGAAAACCTCCAGATATGAGAGTTACGTGCAGCAGTACAAGACGTTCCCTTGAAATGTCAAACTTGCATAAGTTAGGGTTTGGTTCTTTGATTCCGCCGATAATGACGGGGTAGGAGAATAGATCAGTTTTCTTTGGGGACTGGCTTAGCTCGAGCGATGTGAGTCTTTGGATTAAAATCCAAATCGGGAATGTCCGCTTCGTCGATAATTTTTTGTTTCAATGCTTCAGCGCGAGCAATAGTTTCGGGAGAAGGGACCACCGTCGGGTTACTGATGAGTAGGTGGTCGTGGACCATTCCGACCGCTTCATTCATCTTTCCCGCTGCCATCAGCTCATCGAACTTATCAATATCAACTCCCGAAGCTGATAGAGCATTAGATAAATCATTTGGGGTCTCAGAAGGAGGAGAAACTAAATCGCAGTGAAATTTTGCAGAAGGGGGTTCTAATGTAGCGACGTTCCGAGCCGCACCAATAGGTTGGCCTGGGTTCGCAGGGTCTTTCGTCAATAAAAGTTGAAGCGCGTGGTTTGCCTCTGCTGTCACGGCGTCTTTTGCGGCCTGAACATACTCGGCGTCTGAATCGCCGATCATCCCAATCGCGAGCGATTTATCATTGGGATCGCCCGTGCTGTTTAGTCTCATGATCTCTGTCAATATGGCTTGAGCTTGTTGACGAGCGACTTCAACTCCCAGAGATGCTTTTCGATAGGATTGGCAAGCTTTCACGGCGCGATCGTACGGCCCCGCCGTTCCGGTTGCCGGAGCTTCTGTAGCGAGAGCTCCCGAGCAAGTCTGGTAACTTCTAAGGCAAGCATCTAAACAAGTGGCGTAGTCATTGCCATTGCAGGTTTGGCCGCAACTATCGTAAGTCGCGCGACAACTTTTATCGCCGGCGCTAACCTCGAACTTTTCTGAATCGCTGGTTCCATTTTTGTTGATAGCTCGTAAGGTTTGCTCGTCGGCGCCCGGTTTTACCGCCCAAGCCGAAAGGCCAAAATGTAGGCATAGGGAAACTAGAATGAGGCGTACGCGTCGGGAATTCACGGGGTATACGATGAGCAAGGCTCATGCCCATCACAAATCTTAATAATTTCAATGACTTATAAAAACACGATGGGCTGGCTAGTCTGGCTGAGGCTAAATTTGACTGCGCACTGGGCAGCACTGACTGAAAGATAGCGGCCAAGGCAGGTTATGGGTCTTATAGGCCTATTGGGGCGCGTCAGCCGGGTTCTGCCTTTCCTTTGAACAGGCATGGAATCGGGAGCCGCCCCACGCCCTTTTAGCCTGTATAATTTTAGAAATGCGTCGGCATCTTCTAGTAATTCTTCTTTTGAGCTTTTGCGCCGCAGTGACATCTCTCTACGGCCACCTTGACCCCTGTCGCTGGGCCTATGGGCATTTGCGCATTTGGGACGTTCAGGATCTGATAGATCATCATGGGTACTTCGCCTCCACAGAAAAATCCGACAACGCCAAATACGTTGCCGATCTCGGATTAGCGAACTCAGCTGTCTGGGGAGTCGCCCATTTCGATATCTCCAATCTCAAGTGGCAAAATGACAAAGGCATTCTTCACAAACTCTTAGTAAATGCCTCGGAAAATTTGTTTCGCAAAAGCTTGTTCCAACGAATGCAGACCGAACCCCTAGTCAAAAAATATCTCCTGGAAAAATTTTCAGATTTTAAGACCTGCCGCTTCGCTTTTAGTGAAGTTCCGGTAGCAGAAAGAGATGCTTTCCAAAACACCGTAGACAATATCTTGGCAAAATCTGTCGCCGACCACTCTCGATTTGTGAAATCCTACTTCGCTTTCGAACCCGAAATCATGAAGCGAATTCGGGAAGGCGGGGAAACCAATAAGTGGATCGAACGTTGGCATAGCGGAGGCTGGGGAACGAAAGAGCTCGACGAAATGACTCCTCAAGACGTGGCCGACCTTGCTTCGTTCCGATCTCGACTCGCAAGAAGCGATATTAATAGCGGCTCCCGTCACCTTCCCTTACGTTCGGATAATCACGGTGCCGTGGGAAAGCTATCTGATTTTAAAAGTTCCTATCGAAAGGCGATGGCAAAACTCCAGATTCAACCCAAAGGAGAAATCCCTTTCATTGAACAAAGTCCGGAAGGGCCCATGCTATCCGTGGAGCTCGTCGAATTGATAAAAAAGAATTCTCTCGATTCTCTGGGGATTGCTATCAAAAACAAATTCAAAGTGGAGATCCAGGACCCGACGCTCCTGCAGGACCTAATCGATGCCAGTAAAGCCTCCGATGTCTTCTCACCCACTATTACCGAGGTAAGCCGAATCATTCCTATGCCTCGCGGTTATACGGTTAGCATCGACATCAAGGGAGTAGGCGCGAAAAATTCCCAACTTCTTATGAGAAACATCGCGTTGAGCGAAGATCATCCCGGAGATGATTTACGAACCATTCTCTCGGCCATTCGCTCCGCGCGCCGAAGCGAAATCGAAGCCACTCGCTGGGTCGAAGAAATAAAGGGACACGTGGTTCAAGCGTCTGAAATGAGCGGTCTCGTTCACGACCCTTCTCAAGTACAATTTACCGGCGACGACGGCTTTGTAAACTCGAAGCGGCCCTTCCAGCAAAAAACGGTTGATGTAAGACAGTTTTTCCTCCAATGGCTTATCTCTAATCGTCCCTCGGTTGTTAAATCGAATCAGTTCCGAATGGTGATGGTGGGACCTGAGTTTAAAGACACGAAAACCAAAATCCCTGAAGAAGAAAAGTTTTACGTGATCAATGATTTTGAAAATATGCTTAAGGACATGGCCAAAGAATTTGATCCAGGACATTTAAGCGTTTCTGTTTCGGTCGACACCGACAAAACCGGAGGCGGAACGTTTCGCGCCTACATCACCGGCGAAAAAATTAAGTACTCTGAAATAAAACTTATCGAAGAATTGCTAAGAGCAAACCCTCCTGAAGGCTACACACTCGAAGCAGGTCCAAATGTAATTGAATACGGAATCCACAAATGAAGAGCCACTAAATTTCTTCTCTGTTAACGCAATGAGCTAATCCATGTTTTTCCTAAGCTAACACAAGAGGTAAAGGGGGAGCATAGGTCTATTTTCTTTCGTCCGTTCTACGTCCAAATTTTCCATTTCATTCGGTGCTGTAGCAATAGTGATCCTGCTTAGCAGCTGCAGGCCCGAGGATCAGACCAGTATTAAGCCCGAGCACTATCTTTACGCTAACCCCAGGCCTATCTCACGAGATGGCGCTCCAGAACGGTTCCTAGAGAACAATCGCCAACACAAAATTCTAGTTGCGGTCTTCGATACCGGTATTGATTACAACCATCCCTACATCCGAGATCATGTCCATTTCGATCTCGATGCTTCGGGCGTCCCCATCGGAGCCGGATTAGATTTCCTCACCGAAGGAGATGCTTGGGCCTCGCATCGAGTGATCGAGACTTCACTTTACGAATTTGAGTTTCTTTCGGAACGACAGAAGCGAGATGCGATCGATTCCTTCAAGGCGCCTGAGGAGTGGGACAAAAAGATTCGTCGCGAGCGAATGGGGCAGGTTTGCGGGGTTCAGTATTTACTCAAGCTTGATAAGCGGCTCGAGCAGTATATCCAACACTATCGTGACATTGGCTTTGAAAGGTATAACTCGCAACACGGCACCCATGTTTCCGGCCCTATCACTTACGACAAACCTTAGATCGGAATCATTCCCTATCGTTTATTGCCCTATCACGAGACTGAACAGGACGAAGCAGACGCCGCTAGGGGTAAAGCCGACAAGTTCGTCACTAATTTCGAAAAGGCCCTCGACCACGCGCGTTCCCATGGGGTTAAAATCGTTAACCTCTGACTAACGGCTCCAATCACACTGGACTTTGCCATTACGATATTAAGGAAAAGAAGTGGAATGAATCTCCAGCCTTTGCTGAGAAATTTAAATCCTTGATCGACACCATTTACGAACATTGTTCGTCAGAGAAAGAGCTCTTCACAGAAATGTCGGGCTACTCTATGGCCACCCCTATCGTCTCCCGTATCGCTGCTCTCACTTGGATTGATCACCCCGGGTTCGGTCCCAAGGAAGTGATCGACGCCATGAAGCATTCTGCTGTCGCAGATAATAGACGAAAGCTCGTCACCTACAAATTAAGGGCCGAGATGCCCTCTTGGTACAAACTCTTTTACAATAAGAAAGACACCGACGGCGATTTCCCTTCCCTCGACCAAAACTTTATTTCCCCACCCAAGGTGGCAGGAATGATCGAAAGGGCAGAAGCAAAACGATCTGCCACGAATCCTCTGCGGGGATGGTTCGAGTTTGCCGTAAATGCGGGCCGAGACGCCGTGCAAGCTGCGTCCAAAGGACGCAAATAAACTAAAAGCTTCTTGGCCGCAGATTTTTGTCCTCGGATTGCGGACAAGTGACTCTCTTCGAGATTGTGTTTGTTGGACTCAGATGTTTGAAAGAGACCTTCGGAGGAGATAACTATGAAGAAGTTGATTCAAAATCTGTTGCTGGTGCTAGCGTTAGTGGTTGGTCTCACGGCCGTACTACCGACGACGGCGCAAGCTCAATGTCGCCCCCCCGTTCGGGTGGTAAGAGTCAGTCATCAATATGTTCCTGTGTATCGGTACGTTATCGAACGAGCTCCCTGTGGAACGCTCGTCGTAAAAACAGTGCTTGCGGGCTACCAGCTCCAAACCGTTTATTCGTACTAGTATAGGGTGATAAAAGTAATGGCGGCGACACCCTGCGGAGGTCGCCGTTTTTTTTTATTCCGCAGCGGGCGGATTCGGTTGGGGCGCCAGGACGTCTGCGGGCATGGTAATCGCGACGCTAAAAGCCTCTTTTTCCCCATTTTGGACCTTAACGATCGTTTGAGGAATTCTCGGGTCTTTAGAACCTCGACTCTGAATCGTTTTCAATCTATCTATCGCGGCCTCTTTATTGTTTGACCGATAGTCCATCCAGCTTAGCAAATAGTCCACGACATCGGGATAAGTCTCTCGGTAGGTTTCGATCTGATTTCTCGTAATCGCGGGATCGGCGTTTCGAAGTACCAAAGACGTCAATTCCATCTCCACCATCGAAGCGTCTTTGGGATTATTCTTTTTGGCAACGCTCAAAGCGTCGTCCACTTTATTCCAGGCGCTATTGCGGCTATCGCCTTTCGCGGTCGAACTCGCATCCAAGAAGCGCGCGAAAGCGGCCGTTTTGGCTACCGTGGGTAAATTGGGCTCGAGCTCTAACAATCGTTCTGCGGCCTCTGCAGCCGTCTTGGGATCGTTCGTAAGTCTTGCGGTTAAAATATCCGCCAACACTTTGGGGTCATTAATATCTTTAATCTCTTGGTCTCGACTCAAATAATCGGTAATCGTCGCTCGATAAAAATTCGCGGCGCCAAAACAGCCCCCGAGCTGCTGAGTTCTTTCTTCCGCATTTTTAGAAAGTATTCCCGAAGCTACGTGAGAACACTCTTTCAGATATTGCTCCTGAAAGGCCTTCAACGCTTCAGGCGGATTGTTGCAGTTCTGCCCCAAAGGCAAAGTTGGCTTTCCTGATTTAAAAGCGGAATCGAGCGATAGGCCCCGCAACTCGTTGAAAAATTCGGTACAGGCCGGACTCACCTGCTCTTCTGCTTTAGCGACGATGGGGGTTCTAGGCGCGGTTTGAAGATTTCGAATTTGGGGGGCACTCGTTTTATCTTTTGGATTCGTCGCAGTCTGCTCAATGATTTGAAGGTCTGCTTCGCTGGAGATGGTCATGTGACCAGGTCGACTCTTAACATAATAGACTACGCCTACTCCAACGAGGACAACCGCAGCGACAACGCTTAACTTGGTGTTCATGAGTTTAGCTGTTAGCTAGAAAGCCCCGGCGAAAGCGTCGGAAACAGCAATCGGCTCTGAAAGACCCGCGTCCAACAGTACGATCGTAGGCTCCCCTGACTCGTTCACTTTAATTCCCCACACAGAATCTCCGGCGCCGACTCCATTGCCAAAAGCTAAGCAGATACCGGATGAAGTCTCGCCCCCGCCCGGTTGAGTTAAGCAGCGAATGGGTTGGACTTCGATAGCGGCGTCTAAAATATCCGCGCCGCTGGCATTGACTTGGCTCAAAGCAGCCAGGGCCTGTTTGTTCAATTCGGGGAGCGAATCTTTCACAAAACCCTCAATCGACGGACGGCCTTTGGACTCAAAGCCTTTGATACGATCAAGTTTTGGGATCCGTAAAACTCCAGATCCTCGACGACCGGGCTCGGCGTTGGCGATCGTAATGATGTAGTGGTTTTTCTTATCCTTCGAATCTACTAAGCAAATACCCCAGGGTCCGTAAACCAAGCACTCGAGCGAGTCCGCATCTAGGGAACCTGGTTGGTCCTTTTCCAATGATTTCCACTGGGTATCAACTAAGTAGCTCTTCAGGCAGGCACTATCGTTCATACTTAACGGCTGGCACTCATGCCCTTCCTCCGCTTGTGAAGTAGCTACGAAAATAAGGGACAACAGAAAAACTGCAGTAACAGTGCGCATCCACGACCTCCGACAAAACACTAGACGGAGGTAATTAGCATATTTGGAAAGAGTTACAAGGTGGTTCCTGACTTCCGTAGCTACCTTTTTGGACGCAGCTCCTACCGAACACAGAGTAGCTTGGCCTTAGTGAACTCAAAAAAGGCAGTCTTGTTCGCTACACAGCTACACGCGGTGTAAGGCTCATCCCAACACTCTTGGGTGCACTCAGGATGGCAAACCGACTCGGTATCCCAGTAACAATCCTGTCCAAACGTGGCCGCACCCGTTTCAGGGTCAATCGTGGTGGTAGGATCGCACTTCCATACCGACTGGTCCGCACAAACATCCTGGCAATTGCTGTTACATTGCGTGGTGTATTCCGTCTCACATTTATTAGTAAAGTTTGTCGCACACTGGTCACTTAGTATCTGAATGTCCGGAATCTTTACCCATCCTTGAACCGCCTTCGCATCGACCGTAGCGGTAGTCTGAAACCAATAACCAGATTTCGGATCTATCTTTAAAACATCTAAATCGGTTCCCTTTTTGATCTGCGCTAAAATGGTAGGCCCCGACATCACTTGAGTATCTCTTACGGTGCGAACGCGTTGTCCCACCGTCAAAGCACTAGCCGTAACACCAACCCACATCACCATGGCCACTAAAAATAATTTCACGAATCCCCCTAGAAAATAGTTAAGACAAACGGGGGAATTGCAAATCGAGTGCCGCAAAAAAAAGGCGAGAGAGCCCAGCGCAGTGAGGCGGATAGAGCAGTGTCACACTGACACCGTTTACCTTTGACCGGAAATAGTTACTTAGGAAGATAACGATCGACAAGTGTCTCGGGAAAATTAAATCCGCGAGGTTTAGTGAGTAAAGAACGGATGTCCTTCTGCGTTACCGGGAAAGAAATCTCCTCATTATCGACAGCCAATCGAATGAGATCTTTGAAATCAGAATCCATGGCGATTAGCTCTTCATAGATTTGATTCTGCGCAAGATAAGCACGGTGTTCACTTTGAACGACCACCCGTGTTGCTGCTTCTCGAATCGCCACCACATCTTCATCCGATTCACGCAAAGCTTGAGCCGCCTCGATGGCTTTCCACTTTCCCTTGCCCCCCTCACCCACCAAATACTCCTCGGCGTGAGTGGCTTCATGGAAAGTAGAGCCCACTAAAGCGATCAAGGAAACCGAATCATCCGTGAAGATTTGGCTGCGATAATAAAATCCGGCGGTATTACCCTCGTCTAAGATAGCTTTCGCTTCTTTGCTCAGGGTCGACAAAAAAGTGAGTTCGCCCTTAAGCCACAAAGGGATTAGGACGCTTAGCAACTTCCGTCCCGAGGCCACTAAACTAATTCCCGAAAGAGTTTTCTCGATCCGGTGCGGTCCCTTCTCTAACCAATTCGTTTTTTGAATAGCGCCGATCTCATTCTCAAACGTCTTTTTTAAATCGGATTTGCTTTCAGGAATCTCGCGTTGCCAAAACTGAATGGCTGATTCCACCGCTTGGTCGGAGAGAGACAACCGCGCTACCGCAAATGCTTCAGCACAGAGGAAGGAAACCGATAGCGCTAAAATGAATGGGGCGATCTTCATTAATCTTGTGAATGCTAAGGAACTGCTTCTTCGCGCTCCACTTTTCTCGTAGTAGCTTCCGTGGTCTTGCAGCTCATCACCAAACGTCCTAGTTCGTTGTCATCCAATAGACCGCCATCCAGTCGGTTCAAGGAAGCCGAAAAGGAGTTCGGTTTATCCACACGGATAAGAGTGGTGGCAGTGGCAGTCTGTTTATTCACAACGTCGGTCAATTCGAGACTCACCTCGGCAAAACCGCGGTCGCTTTCTTTGATCATCACCGAATAACGAAGCTTCGATCCCGGATAGCCGGGAAACTTTTTTAATGACCTGTTTTCGGAAAAAATGGCGCCTCCCTTTGGAGAAGGAAAAGAGATGCTTTGGTAATTATCGAGCACGTGGTGGTCTCTCATACTATTCCAACGCCATCCTTCAAATTGAACCGCCGCTACGGGTTCTTTCCACAGAGGATTTTGAGCCGCCTGGTCCATCTCCTGTAAAAAATTGCGTAGGAAATTCGGCTTGTCCTCGAGATTACGAAAGACCTCTTTACGGTAACCCGAGATGTCGCACTCCAGATAAGTGGCTTGAGCGATCGTCGAAGAAACAAAAAGACAAACCATGGCGAAGAACTTCATAATTTCTGGTCCTTATCAATGAATAGTAAACAGGCAGGGCTTATAACATTACGAGGAAACCAATCAAGTTGGGATCGCTAAACGTCTAAAATAATGGAATATTATTTTGTGACTTTCATCTTAAAACTCATCCCTAACCACCCATTGTCGGCTTTGACGTCATGAGTGCTAATCGCGGCCATCGAAGTCACCGTGTTTTTCTTTTCGCCCGTGGGATCTTCTTGAACGGTAGTCGCAGGCACTTCGAGAGTCTTGAAGGGAACTTCTTTGCTGAAAGCATCTGAATAGGCCATGACCAGGGTAGAATCCTCGACATAACCGGCTGCCGCTCTGGCTAACCCGGCCCCGCCATCTTGCGCGACTTCATTGGCTAGCTTGATAGTTCCTGTCGTGGCGTCTTGCACGGCTCCAGATACCGCTTTGAACGCGCGAGGAATGAATGAGGAAAAGCCCGCTTGATGGGTCTTCTCATCTTTCACGGGCTCCGCAGGCTTTTCTGCCACCTTTGCCAGGGCTCCAGGCGGTAAGTTCTTGCCGGCCCGGAGCAACGTTCGCTCTAATCCTTCAGGAGTCACTAAGTAGTCGATTTCCACTTTGCTCGATTCGACATCGTAAGCGACGCGTTCCTTCCCTTTGCTATCTTTATTGAAGAGCGTATGCGCTGCGTTTAATTCGAGCCGAATATGACCTTCCTTAAACTCAATTACGAAAGGGCGATCCTTATCGAAAGTCAGCATGGTCTCACCGGTCTTTGGCTTCATCTTTTCATTACACAGAGGGAGGCGCTTCATTAGACTATGCGTACAAATTCGCTTCATCGCTTCGTCCAGCCGAATCTTTTCTCCCGAGAGCTGTTCCGAAATCACCTTGGTAAGCACATCTTGATGAACAAACAACGAAGCCTCTTTCCCCTCGGCATCGTTTAAAGCGGGACGCGGCAATCGGCTCCTTGCTCTTTCTTTGTCACTGTCGATTACAGAAGCGTTCAGCGTTCCCGATGCCCCTCCTTCCGCAGCCTCACTGGAGAAGCGTACTGGCATATCTATTTTTCCCAGTTTCGGATTCATGTCGGTCATCTCTTTAAGGTACTTCTGCACCATTGAGTTGCCGTCACTCACCGACTTCGCTACCTGAGCCCCAATATCATGCGCTAGCCTTTGTTTGGTTTCAGGTATTTTTGCCATAGCCTCGCCCCAGGCCTGATTAGCGGCCCGTTTGGTTCCCAGGCGGCCTGCTTTTCCATTTCTAATCTTTATCGAAAAGGGTTCCACTTCGTTGGTGATATTCACTCCCCCACGAAGAGAACCCGCAAGGTCGGCCCCATCGGGTGAAATGCGTACTTCCTGGCTATGGCGACCATTAATATGAGTCGTTACATTCGCCCCAATCATTCGTCCAAAGTGCTGCTCGGCACCACCACTAGTCGCAATGCCGTTCACATCGACATTCACTCCCAACGCCATGCTGTTCTTTGACGAGCGGATCTCGGGCCTTGTAGTAAAATTAATTTTCGGGTGAATATCGTGTCCCTTATCGTCAGTGAAAGATTTGCTTTCCACCGAAGTTAGCGAGAAAGGACTAAGCGCTTCGCCAGGAACTCTCATCTCAGCGACCTTCTGTCCCATCTCCTCGCGCTCTTTCTCTGGATTGTAAAACTTCCACTCGCCCTCTTTGTATTTGGCGTAGTTATCTCCCACTACCTTTCCATTCACCGTAGCGAACCGAACGGCGTAATTTTTTCCGCCTAGGCTGACGACCACTCCATCTCCCCAACCTGCGGGCTGAACTTTGGGTTCTTTAGGATCAATCGCTACCCAGGTGTTGTCCTTCATCACGTGGGTGAGATTTATGGTGAGAAAACCATTGGGTTGAACGACGTAGTCTACCGTATACCAGGAGTCTCCAATGTGTTGTGAGATTCGATGAGTCTCGCTCCGCGCCGTCTCCGCAAAAGCGAAGGTCAGAGCGAGTCCGACCATGAAGTGCACGACCGTCGGTTTCATAATGAGTATCCCCCAAGACTACGCTGCGTAAGTTAGTAATGAGGATTTAAACTGCATAACCCGTTCCGATTTATGAGAATTCCGAGTGAACCCTTCCCTTGGAGTATACATTCCATGATTTCCCCTCGCACTATGGAGACGAGCGTGGGATATCCCTGAGAGGTAAAATAGGAGAAGTTAGTTGGCCCCGCATGAAATAGACATAGTTTACTGGGGAATATTCGCGCTTGCTGCTATCAACGGCGGTATCCTCGTCGCTGCTCTTTTGAGTCGAAAAGTTAATCAAATCCCCAATCGTCTTTTAAGCGTTGTGATCCTTTCGATGCTTTATTCCCATTTGGTTTCTTGCCTCCGGTTTACCGGGGTTGGCCTCTTTTGGGGAACGCAACAAAAATGGGGCCTGCCGCTTTGGACTAGTTGTTCTGTTGCCATCTACTTTTACGTTGATGCGATGGTGACGCCGGGATTTAGGTTTGAAAGAAAACACTTCGTGCATCTTATCCTCCCTCTAATCGGCGTCATTTGGGCGAGTGTGATTGGATATTTGGGGGTCGAGTCTCACCTTTTTCAGACTACCCAGTCCCACCGATGGGAGTTAGGAATAATCCTTTCAACGTTTGGCCTATACTTTATTGGCGCACAAGTGCGGCTCTCCTCTTTTGTTTCTGAGAGCCGAAATTACTTTTCAAGTCTTTCCGCCGTTAGACTTACTTGGCTAAGGATATTTCTCATCCTTCTTTTTTCCCTTTGGGCGATGGGAGTCGTCTGGTTCATAGAAGGTCCCTTTGGGATGAGTTGGAAATTTCTCCCCTTGGTATCCACGATGATCATCCTCGTCATGGGATTTCTGGCGCTTCGCCAATCGACGATTTTCTTTCCAGCAGATGAGCCGCTTAAGAAAGACGTAAAAACCGTTTTAATGCCAAAATCGGAAACTGAGAAGATTATCAAACGTCTTATGGAGTATATGGATACCTCCAAAGTGTTTCTGGATCCGGATCTGCGTTTACGTACGCTAAGCGATGAGCTCCAAATTCGGCCCCAGGTGATTTCGGAAGTGTTAAATAAAGGGCTAGGAACCAACTTCTATGACTTCGTGAACGGTTACCGACTTGCCGAAGCCAAAAAGCGTTTGATCGAACCGCAATATACCCATCTTAACATTTTAGGCATCGCTAATGACTGTGGATTCAATTCCAAATCTGTTTTCAATGAGATCTTCAAACGAAAAGTTGGAGTAACCCCCAGCGAATTTCGCGTCCGATCTTCTCCGCAGACGTCCGTTTAGTTCCATCCGGTCGATGAAAACGTAAAAAACCTGCATCTTCGAGAATACTCGGAGGTGATCTTGGTTGAAGTTCAGAATGGAACTAAATCTATTCTTTTGGTCGACGACGACCACAGCTGGCTCGTCTATGTCAGTATTCTTTTAAAACACCCGGCTCTTTCGCTCATCTCAACGACATCACCGGCACACGCTATGAACGTGATGGCGAATTTTATGCCAGATGTTTTAGTCACCGACACTAACATGCCGACCATTTCGGGGATCCAACTGCTACTGGATACTAGAAAACTCTATCCCACTCTTCCCGTGGTCGTATTTTTTTCAGGTCTCTTGGACTCCCCGATCACCGAACGAGATGTGTTAGCGATGGGAGCCACTAAGGTCCTTCCCAAATGGGAGGCAGAAACCTTACAAGCTGAACTCTGTTCCCTTCTTGGGCTTGCCCCCCAATAAAGTATTTTCGATTCCGAGCGTGAAGTGTAGCATTCGTCGCCATGGCTACTTTTACTGAAAAGTCCCGCTGCCCCTGGAGCACTCACGACCCTCTCTACATTAAATACCATGATCAAGAGTGGGGCCGCCCGGTTCACGATGACGATGTCTTATTTGAGTTCTTGATCCTGGAAGGCGCTCAAGCGGGATTATCATGGATCACCGTTTTAAAAAAACGGGAGAACTACCGCAAAGCGCTTAGCGGATTTGATGCCAAAAAGATTGCCAAGTACGACGAGAAAAAACAGAAGGCGCTTTTGTTGAATGAAGGCATTATCCGAAACCGCCTTAAGATCGCTTCCACCGTTGGTAATGCAAAAGCCTTTCTGCTGGTCCAGAAGGAATTCGGCTCCTTTGATAAGTACCTTTGGACCTTTGTGAACGGAAAGCCCCTTATCAATCGCCCTCGCACCCTAAAAGAAGTGCGTCCTTCCACTCCCGAATCAGATGCGATGAGCAAAGACCTCAAAAAACGGGGGTTTAACTTCGTCGGCTCGACGATCTGTTACGCCTTCATGCAGGCCTGTGGCCTGGTGGATGATCATATTCAAAGCTGCTTTCGCGCCAAGTGATTCTTTCCCTGGCGGGACCTGAGTAAGGCAGTATGAGCCGTTTTTAGTCCGTTTTACGCGAGTATCTTTAGACGCCCCTTATGGGCTTCTAAGGAGTTACACATATGCCATCTTCTCGCGTTAATTTTGCTCTGTTTCTTGTCTCTTCCTTAAGCTCGCTGGTACCCAGCCTGGGTTATGCGTCGCCTTACGACAGCAAGGTCTTGGCGGATTTGCCCGTGCTTTACCTGACCCTGGGCGCGCCCCACGGTTCTCATGTGGAGCACGACCTATCTACTAGTCATCATGGGGGGACGTATTTCTCAGGTTCCAATTCGATACAAAAGACCCAAATGCCCAACGGCGATGCGGCAAGCGTCTTCAACGGGGCGAACCAGTATTTGGAAGTAAGCTCTAGAGATAACCTTTCCCTTCAGCACAATAAGGCGCTGAGCCTCGAAGCCTGGATTCGTCCGGACACTTTGCAGTTTCCCAACTCTGAAGGCGACGGTTACGTGCATTGGGCGGGAAAAGGAGAGTCATCGGAGTATGAATATGTTTGTCGAATGTACTCTTTGAATAACTCGGCCAATCGTCCCAATCGAATTTCAGGTTATGCCTTTAATCCCGATGGCGGATTGGGTTCGGGTTCCTACTTCCAAGATGCCCTAGTCGCAGGGGCATGGATTCATGTCGGAGTCGTCATCGACAATAGGAACGCGTTCCAACAAGTTCGCATCTTTAAGAACGGCGTACTTAGAAAAACAACCATGCTAAATCAGTTCGATGTCGTGCCCCAACCAGGTAACGCGCCATTGAGAATCGGAACTCGAGACATGCGCTCCTTCTTCAAAGGGGCCATCGGGAAGTTCGCGATCTATAACTACGCCGTCAGCGAAGCCCAATTCAAAAACCACTTCCTAAGCATGCACTAGTCGCAAGGAGGTCGAAAAGGTGTCTTGCCCCTTGCGGAAGGTGCCTTTTCGACCTCGTTTTTTCCTTGGGAATGGAGATTTCTTAGAAAAAGAAGTACAAAGAGGAATGAATTTTAAGTTCTTCTTCGTAAAACTGGGAGCCTACGCCCTTAACGCGCTGCCGAATTGCGTCGTTCAATGGATGGGAGCTGGCTTAGGATTCTTCTGGTTTTACATCGTCCCGGTTCGTAGGAAACTAGTCATCGCGAATTTAACCACTGCTTTCGGAGATACGAAAAGTCCCGAAGAAATTGAAGCACTTGCCTATAAGAATTTAAAACATATTGGCAAAGTCCTTTTTGAATCCTGGCGATCCCTAGTTTGGAAGGTCGAAGATTTTCGCCGTAACGTTGGGTTTGAAGGGTTCGAACATATTGAACCCTATGTGGCAAAAAAACAGGGCGGCTTCTTACTATCAGCACACATGGGATGTTGGGAACTTTCACCAGGATCGGGAGCTTCCTATGGCGTTCCAGTGGATGTCGTCGCTAAATACGCTGATCGAAAAAGTGCACAACCTTTTCTAAAATGGTTTCGCGAACGACTTGGCGTGGGATGTATTTCGGCAGACCGATCTCGTTTAAAGATTTTGGATAGTATCTCTCGGGGCAGATGGATCGGGTTTATGCTCGACCAATTTATGGGTCCTCCTCCGGGAGTTCCCGTTAAATTCTTCGGAAAGCTTGCTGGCACAACGGCTTCCTTAGCGGCAATGACCGAAGCCGATTCGCTCGCTTGTTTACTCGCCTATACCTATCGAAATGACAAAGGCCGGATTACTACCGTCATTGAGCCTTTGACCTACCCAAATTTTTCTGAAGATCTGACCACGCGAATTTGGGAAAAAACCCAGTTCTACAACGATGTAATAGAGCGCGTGGTCCGTAAATATCCCGATCAGTGGATGTGGCTCCATCGGCGATGGAAACCTTTCGTCGGAACGCCCAAGTGGGCGTTGCCCGATATTCAACTAGCTACCCTATAAAACTTAGTTAATAGGGAACCACCGCAACTTGCGTCGGAACGACGTTGTTGGGAAGTTCATACTCCATTTGAGGCCGGGCGGTCGCACTCGCCTCAGAGACCGTAATCCAAGTCCGCTTTTCGTCTCGATAAGTGATGTAAAGCAGTTGCGACTCCCTATTTACGACGACCTGGATGGGCTGGGCCTGGAGGGCGATGATGGCACCGTATCCCAAACCCATAGGGTCGAAGGTATGCAGACCAATTTTTCCATCCACTTGAAGCCAAATGACGTAACCAAAGTTGCGAGAAACCATCTGTACGTCAATGGCGCGTCCGGGGAAACCAGACTTTGGATAGATCGGGTGATTAGCTGGCTCGAAACTCTCGGGCTCCAACCGTTCGACGCCAACGTCAGTTGCGACATAGATGCCCCCGTCATACCCTTGGCTTAGCGCACCCATTGGATTTCTTCCGATGAGGCGAACTCGTTTTGATATATTCTCTTTACCGATATCGATCACACAAACTTCTGAATAGTCATTCGGCACCCATGTCGTACCGTCGTAATGCAGGCGGCGCACTTGGACTAAGAGGTCATTTCCCAATCGCAGCATTCTTCCCGGCGAGAGAATTCCATTGCGAGGATGGCCATCTATTCGAATCGAGCTCAGTACTTGCCCATCGGTAATTCGAAACTTCACTATTTCGCTCATCGAAAAGAAAGAGACGAAAGCCGTAGTATCATCGATGGGAACAATATCCTGAGGATTGGGGCCTACGGGAAACCGGACCTTGCGAACAAAGGTCTTTGCGTCCCAAACCTCGATCTCATTCACGGGGTCTCGGTGAATCACGTAAAGATAGGGGTGTCCCGGGAAGGCCCGAAGCTCCACGTCTCCGCCAATAGTCATTAACGGCGTCGTTGCCCTACTCTTTAGATTGAGCGCCGACAAGATTCCCACCTGCCCATTGCTACTGGCAGCCAGAACCGTCTGAGGGTCACAGGTCATGGCCATTGCCGGCTCAGAGAGGATGAAAACGAGTACCCCGATAAGAAATGTGAATGGACGCACGCCGAGACCTCCAGCTAAATCTTTCTATGGAGTAATGGCGTAGCCGTTCACCTTAGGTCCGTCAATTGCCCCAAAGCTAAATTGGTTTTACGTCGTCATTTATCGTCCATTACCGGCGAAAAGTGAGTGGACATTGTTAGCGAAGAGGTCTAAATAGCCCCGATGACAGACAAGCCACTCGTAGAATCTAAGGTAAATATCTGGAAAATCATCGGGGCCTCGTCGGCAGGGACTCTGATCGAATGGTATGATTTCTATATCTTCGGCAGTATGGCGACGATAATCGCCGACCATTTTTTTCCCAAAGGAAATGAAACGGTCGCACTGCTTTCCACTCTAGCCACCTTCGCTACTGGTTTCGTCGTCCGCCCTTTCGGCGCTATCTTTTTTGGAAGAATGGGCGACCTTTTAGGTAGGAAACACACTTTTCTCGTCACCCTCGTTCTTATGGGATCGGCGACGTTCGCCATTGGTCTATTGCCCTCCTATAGCGAGATTGGCGTTCTAGCTCCTATGGCATTACTCCTGCTTCGTTTGATTCAAGGATTGGCATTGGGTGGAGAGTACGGCGGGGCTGCGACCTATGTGGCCGAGCACGCGCCCGAAGGAACACGCGGTCTCTATACGAGCTTTATCCAAACAACGGCTACCCTGGGTCTTTTCATTTCGTTAGGAGTGGTCCTAAGCACCCGATTAGGACTAGGTGATGTTGCCTTTAAGGATTGGGGATGGAGAATTCCTTTCCTACTTTCGGTGGTCCTCATTCTCTTTTCCTATTACTTACGTAAAAAGTTGGATGAGTCTCCGCTTTTCGCCCGCCTCAAAGCGACGGGAAAAGTTTCCAAGAGTCCTTTGAGAGACAGTTTCATGAATCCCGAAAACCGACGGATGGTACTTCTTGCGCTTTTCGGAGCCACGGCAGGTCAAGGGGTTATCTGGTACACGGGCCAGTTTTACGCCTTCTACTATTTGCAAACGGTACTCAAGGTTAACTTTGTGACGGCGAACATTATTACGGCGATTGCCCTTCTCATGGCGACTCCGTTCTTTGTGTTCTTCGGATGGCTTTCGGATCGCATCGGGCGCAAAGTCATTATGATGACGGGCTGCTTCTTGGCGGTGCTTCTCTACATTCCGATCTATAAAGCGATGACCTTCTATTCCGGATTCAACCCCGCTGATCCCACGACTCCTTTCTTTGCGCCGCACGTACCGGCATTGGTACTTCTCGTTTACGCGCAGGTTATGTTTGTAACGATGGTTTACGGACCGATCGCGGCTTTCCTAGTGGAGTTGTTCCCCACGAATATCCGATACACTTCTATGTCCCTTCCCTATCACGTCGGAAACGGCGTGTTTGGAGGATTGGTCCCTTTCATCGGGACGGCAGCAGTGGCGGCAACGGGAAATCTGTATGCGGGACTTTATTATCCGATGGGTGTAGCAACGGTGACTTTTATTGTTGGAACAATTCTTATTAAAGAAAAAAAGCCTATAAGGGCGGTCTCAGTTTAAAGTCCTTCAATGATCGATACGAAAAAAGCGGTAGCCGAGACTCAACGCTGGATTAGCTCGATGGTCATCGGCCTTAATCTCTGCCCGTTTGCTAAGCGGGTATTTGATGGAGGGAAGATCCACTATCGCGTTTCAAGCTCGGAAACTGCAGAAGCCTTACTAGAAGACCTAGCTTCAGAACTTAAAACATTAACTTCGACGTCGATAGAGGTTATCGAGACGTCTATTCTGATCCATCCATTAGCGCTAACCGACTTCTTTTCCTTTAACGACTTTCTAAAACGGGCCAATCGACTTATCGACGAACAGGCTTTACGTGGCGTCATTCAACTAGCCCATTTTCACCCCGACTACCAATTTGCCGAGCACGATTCTAATGCAGTTGAGAACTACACCAATCGCTCTCCCTACCCTATGCTGCATTTACTGCGAGAAGAGAGCATCACCCGAGTCGCTTGGGCCCCTAAAGACTTAAGTGAAATTCCGGCGCGTAATATCGAGACTTTAAAAACGCTAGGCTTAGCGAAGATTCTAAAAAAACTTACTTGAGATTGAGTTCTAATTTTAGGTAAGCGGCATCGTCTTCGATACCTTGAGACAATTCTAAGAAGGCCATTCGATTGTTGGCTTCGGTGTTATGCACCCAAGTTGTCGACGAGGAATGGTTGGTTTTCGCTAAGGTTGAATCAGACACCCAATAAAGAATTTCGTACGCTGAAACTCCCTGGGCGGTCTTGGGATAAAAATCCACGGCTAGGTGAACCGTGTATCGGTGGACTTTGCCCTCCACATTGCATAGCACATCCCAATCAAAGGGATTTTGATCGGGATCGTTGAGCATGTGGGTACAAGTGCCCGTGACGTAAGGTTCGAAAAGGCCTAAATATTGAAATCGAACCTGTTCGGGCTTGAGTTCCACTGCCGAAGAAAACGTGGGAAGGCACACAAATACCGCCAGCAAAACCGGAAGTAAGGAGCGCATGTTTTTCCTTAGGTTTGAGGGAGCCAGAACTTAATGGTAACTGGTTTCTATGGCTTAAGGAAGGAGCGCCGAACCAATCGTTGCGGCCATCTTCGTTATAGCGGACGACTGGATTCCCGATAACTTTTCTTTAGCT
>JBBQIT010000017.1:0-19525 GCA_038325205.1 Bdellovibrionota bacterium | reverse complement strand
CCAACTGGAAGGGGAAAAATAAGACTCGTCGCTGGCGCTCCGGGGGTGGTCTCATTCATGGAAATCGCCTGGCTCCCATCACGGAAATTTTGCAAACGACCCAAGCTGAGTGCGGAAAGGGAAGATGAAAGAATAAAAGGGTGAGAGCGAAGGATGAGAGGCCGACTATATTTTTGAGAAGATTGAGGGAGTACGGAGGAATATTGCTCCCGTACTTACGAAAGATACAAAGGGCGAAAGCCCAACAAAAAGCTGCCCCGAGCGAGGCAAATTCGCCAACTCGGGGCAGCCACAAAAGAATTTGCTGATACAACGTAACTTCTATTCTTCTAGCGTGCTTCTAAGCATCCACGCCGTCTTTTCGTGTACTTGGAGTCTTTCCGTTAAAAGATCCAAAGTGACTTCGTCGTGGCCTTCTTCGGCAGCGGAATAGAGAGAGCGTGCAGTTCGAGATACCGTTTCGTGTCCTTCCACGAGCTGCTTCACCATTTCGGCTGCTCTAGGAACTCCGTTCGCTTCTTTGACCGCCGTAAGCTTGGCAAATTCGGTATAAGAACCGGGAGCGGGAAAGCCCAAAGAGCGAATGCGTTCGGCAATCGCGTCGCCGGCTTGGAAAAGTTCCGTGTATTGCGCTTCAAAGGTGACATGCAAACTTTGAAACTGCGGTCCGGTCACGTTCCAATGATAGTTATGGGTTTTTAAATAGAGGGTGAAAGTATCCGCTAGTAGCTTATTCAAGCCATCCGCGATTCTTTTACGATTGTTTTCATCGATTCCAATATTCACATTCATAATTAGCCTCCTCAAAATTAGCTGGGCACCAGTGGTAGCCCGGCTGGTTTAGCATGACTCCCCATTAAAGGGTAGCCTGCCCTCTTTCCCAGTTACATGGGGTTAATTCGCCGGTTTGCAACGCATCTAAGGTTCTAATGACCTCCTTCACGTTACGTCCCACGGAAAGGTCGTTTACCGAAACCCAGCGAACCACACCTTCGGGATCCACAATGAAAGTAGCTCTCAGAGGTACTTTCTCCGTCGGATGAAGAATGCCAAGGGCTTCACTCAATTCTTTTTTGTAGTCGGCTAGCATCGGAAAGCCCAACGTTTTAAGACCAGGGTGATTCATTCTCCAGGCTAAATGGACATATTGACTGTCGGCACTGCCTCCAATGAGCTCGGTCTTTCGCTTCTTAAACTCTCCTAGCTCTCTATTGAACTCTTCAATCTCCGTCGGACAGACAAAAGTGAAGTCGAGTGGCCAGAAGAAAAAGACTGCCCACTTTCCTTTGATGCTATGGGAATCAATCAGGGCGAACTCTTTGCCCGGTTCGATTGAGACTACTGACTGAGCTGAGAATTCAGGGAATTTCTCCCCGATACCTAATAAACGATTCATCGCCACCTCCATTTATTATGATTCCATTTTTAGAACTATTCTAAAAATGAGTTAAAAAAATCAGACCTTTCGGCCGGTTAAAATGACTTCTACTCCGTGAATCTGAAACTTCTTTCCTAACTGCGGAATGACTTTCAGCTGTTCTTCACCAAGATCAAAAATCTCTCCGGAAGCTTCATCCACAAAGTGGAAATGTTGTTCCGTATTACAGTCGTAAACCACCCTATCCGAGTGCGGAAATTTAAACTCCCGAATGATGCCACCACCGACCAAGATTTTCAGCGTGTTGTAAACCGTCGCAAGACTCAGCTTAGGAAAATTCTTGTCGGCCCAGTTCTTAACCTCTTCTGCGGTGGGGTGGTCGGCTTCACACAGCAAATAGCGGCACAGCGCAATTCTCTGAGCCGTCGGTTGAATATGGCGACTCAAAAGTTTTTCCGAGACTTGTTCGTTGGTGAGCTTGGGTCGTTCGCTATGTGGCTTCTTAGCTTTCATCTGTATTTAGAATAGTTCTAAATCTAGAATGAGTCAATACCTTGGTGTAACCACTTAAGATTCCAAGGCTTTAAGAAAGGCCTCTTCAGGCGATGTCGCTAACCTTCCCAAGGCCTCGTTCCTGTGGGGAAACCTTCCGAACCGAGCGATGACATCTCGATGGGCTTTAGCGTACCCCACAAAATCTTCAAAGACGGGAGCGACCGCCGCGGGAACCTTCTTTAGCAAACCTTCAAAGGCGACGACCGATCGGTTCTCGACCTCTAGGTCTTCTGAATGCATCAGCGGCATCAACGTGAAGGCACGATGGAAAGGGAGAAGCTGATCCATTTTCGGATCCTCTACATGTCGCAGCGCCAATCCTAAGGCTTTCGGGTCATGCGCATAGGCTAGGGAATTTCGTCCATATAGATTTCGCGGAAGTTGATCCCAGATCAAGCACCCCATCAAAACGGCCTCGGGAACCGGCTGCCATGTTTCCAATTGCACCAACGTTATACTACCCAAGCAGCTAGAAAATTTTTGTTTTAAAGTGTCGTTCAGTGTCGCTGTGGGTTCAAACCACCATGCGCTCTCTTTGGGAATTTGATCTGGAGCCGTATACTGTCCAAACCAAAACTCAATCAGCTCTTTGCCTTGTTTTTGCTCCATATTTCCTCAAATCCGAAGTAAACTTATCGCCTAAATGACACAAAAGAAATTTAAAAGCTTTATTTTGCTCTTGGTCATCTCGCTTCCGATTTCGGGATGGGGTGCCACCAACAATTCTACTTTACGATCTCCTTCGGCGTTAACTCGAGAGCTCACGCCGACGGAAGCGCCGATATTGGATGAGCATGCGCCGCAAAACGAGCCTAGGGTACCTCTTTCTAACCCTAAATCCTCGGAGCTGACGGAGCTTCCTGCCTTACCCGATACTGAGCCGCTTTCTGAATGGGCTCGGGATACTTTGCTTGAGTTACCCGAAGGTAGCACCACTTCTGGTAGCAAAACGACTTCGAAAAGGCCTTTGCCCAAGAAAGTCCCCGCTAAGACGGAGGCAAAGCCTTAATGCCCGATTTTTACGAATACTATGCAGCGGGAACTCCTCCTTGGGATATTCCACGCCCCCAACCCAGTTTTGTTTCGCTTGAAGAAAGCGGAGCGATTCAAGGGACGGTCTTAGATGTCGGATGTGGCACAGGGGAAAATGCTTTATATCTGGCCTCTAAGGGCCATGAAGTGACTGGTGTCGATCTCGTTCCTTTGGCGATCGACCAAGCCAAAAAGAAATCAGCGTCACGCGCTATCCACTGCGTGTTTAAAGTAGGTAACGCTTTAACGCTGAACGAATCCGTTGCGTACGACGCTGTGATCGACTCGGGTGTCTTCCACATTTTTACCGATGAAGAACGACCGAAGTATGTTCAAAATCTAGCTCGGGTCCTAAAGCCCGGCGGAAAATACTTTATGCTGGTGTTTAGCGTCGCCGAAACTCGCGAAGGCGGGCCTCGAAGAATTTCAAAAGCCGATATCGAAACCTCCTTCAGCAACGGGTGGAAAATCGAGTCTATAGCTCCCACGCTTTTCGACGCCAGTTTACACGAGGGCGGAAGCCAAGCCTGGATCGCCATCATTAAACGCCTCCCCCAGATATAAATGTCGTGCGCGAAGCGCACTCATTGATCCCTAGCCCTAGCTCTAGCTCTAGCTTTTTTGCTAGTGCTAGGGCTTGATCTAGTGATCAAATTGACTTTTTAACCGTCTCAAGTTCCTCTAATAGTGGGGGTGGGGACATGGTTTTATTGGTACCAAACAAATCTGATAAATCAGGGAAAGATTCCAGTTCGACGTTTGAAAAGAGTCACAAGGCGAGCCGGGGTGAAATGGTCGCCTTAATCGGCATCGTACTTTGCGCCGCCCTTGCCCTTGGCATCTTAGTGGGTAGGCTACTGGGAGTATTGGACGCTTAGCGAATGAAAGATCCGAATCAGTTTCGTCATATCGTAGTGGTGGATCCCGCTAGTGACGATGCTCACATCGATTGCTTTAACCATCTGGTAAAACTTTCTCCCCTTCCTTTAACCTATCATCTTCCAGCCCTGGCAGGCTGGCAGTCGTTAGCCACCGAAACAAATTCAATCGCCGGGATTATCGTGCTGGGAAGCAATAGCAGTGTGAATGACAGATTCCCTTGGCAGCTCGCTATCGAAGAATGGATTAAGCCCCGCCTTTACCAAGGTATCCCTACTTTCGGAATTTGCTGGGGACATCAAATGATTTCGCGCTTGTTAGGCGGACAAGTCGCAAAACTTCCTCAAGGAAACCAGCTCGGATTTAGAAAAGTCTCTCTGGAATCGAATCCCGACTGGGATCTCCCTGAAAGTGAAGCGTTGCTCTTTGTTTGTCACGGAGAGGCCGTTGTCGAGTGTCCGTCTGAATTGAAAGTCGTAGGAAAGAGCCCTCTCATCGCGGTCGAGGCGACCCGACACCGCGAATTGCCGATATGGACTTTTCAATCTCACCCTGAAGCCGTCCCCACCTTTGCGGAGGGGTGCCAGTACCAAGCGTCCCCTTCTGATTCCTTCTCCTTTGGGCACAGTTTAGTAGCTGCTTTTATGAGTTTCGCTCGCCAACGAGCCCCCTAAAGAAGGAAAGCATCCTTTTATTCAAAGACTTATCGCTTTCGAATTCGTCGTCATTCTTTTCTTAACGCTGTGCATAATTTACGATATGCAAAGGGTTCACTACCGGGGGGTAGCCCATGCGTTGTTCGTTCGCCCTCGTCGTCATCTGGTTGGCGGCGTTAGGAGCGACTAAGACATTTTCTAAAGTCGTCTGTTGGCCTTCGGTCGTAGAAGCTTCCACGCTCGCCGTCGATTCACGTCTGCTTGTCGGCGAAGAAAAATACATGGAGCTTTATCAGCGAGCGCTTCAAGGCGATGACGAAGCGATGACCACGCTATTTAGAGAGATGTTTCCTTTGTTAGAAAGTTTTCTAACGGGTACCGAGAAAACCAACGGCATCACAAAATTGCGCACCAACGGAAGTATCGCCCATGAAGTCTTACTGATTGTAGGCGAGTACCTCCTTGCGGGTAAATCCACCCCCAACCCTTTTTTGAACGGTGCCTTTTATTTAGCGTGGGAACGAGGGTGGGGAGAAAAACGAGAGAGATTGACTAGGTTTGAAGACGAGCTTGCTTATGACGATCGGGCGATGGATTTTCTCGATCAGCTGGCCCCTAATTACGCCGAGATAGCACTATTGGATCACCAGGGCATGACTTGGCGAGAGATTGCGCAAAAAGTAAACCTGCCACAACGAACGGTACATGCCGCGGTTCCCAGAGTTAGAAAATTACTCATGCAGTCGGTGCTTGATGATGCCGCAGGCATTCGTGATCGCTACATTCGAGCGATGCATGAACTTCCTGAGCGAACGAGCCAAGTGCTTCAGCTCTATCGAGAAGGTTTCGCCCCGTATTTTATACAAAAAGCCTTGGGCCTAAAAGTATCGGTGGATTTGATGGTCACTCGAGCTGACGCCGCTGTCCGAAATAAGATCGCCAGTCCCTTGGATGAAAATAGAGAGCTGTTTGCCCAAGCGATCGCACTTCTCCCGGAAAGAGATCGCAAGATCATGGAATTTTGTCTGAAGGGAATCGAGCCGCTTCAGATAGCAAGTGAAATGGAATTGAAACTATCCACCGTGGAAGGCGTTTACTACAGCTTGCAAGCGACGGTGGAAGCAGCTCTCTTGGATGCGGGAACGATAAAAGCAGAGGAGGAAAGAAAATTCCTCGACCGAGTGTGGTGGCCCATCGGCGAGCGCCGCGCGCTCGAAGATTTCGAAAAGAATCTCTCGATAGCCTACACAGCAAACCGATTAAAGATCAAAGCAGCGGCTGCCAAAACTTTGCTTACTAAAGCGCAGAAGCGACTTGCTGCTGCAGACGTGCCGATGGTGGACAAAACGCGTTTTTACGAGAGAGTATTGCCTTATCTCCAGCCGTACACGAAAGCTATTTTAGAGTTGAGTCTTAAAAACCATACTCCAAAACAAATAGCGGAGCTTCTAGGCCTTCGCAAAGCTCAGGTCCAAAACCAGCTTCAGCGCTATCGCGTCAATATAGACGACGCCTTTATCCATTGGGTGGAACCAGCCGACGGGGAGGCGTTAAGGCGAGAGCTTGCGTTGGCTACTTTAGGCCCCAAACAGCGACGAGCGTTACAGCGCCATTTGAGCGGAGTCGCAAACCAACAGATCGCTATCGAACTCGACCTCACGCTTCGAGCCACGGCGACTCTGGTCAGTCAGACAAAAGAGATATTTGAAGAGGCTTTGGCGCGCGAAGCCCATGCGCTTCGTTAGCCGTTTTCGGCGAAGGATCTTAGCCAAGTTTAGCTACAGCTTCTGCGCGGAGATCCTTCGGCTCAGGTCTCATGGTCCTACATATCTTTAGCGTAGTTGTGGCAAATTCCCCATCCGTCAATTTACGGTCGAGGCAAGCTAAGCTCTTTCGATCTAATCAACTTCCCGACGACGAGAGCCGCACCAATAGGTTGCTTCTGTCTTCGCCTTTGGCTACGCCGGGACAAGTCACCCTCGCGGGTTCGCAATGACGGAAAGACGAGTGAAACGCGACAAAAACTAATTTGTTGGTAGTGAGTTCTGCACAATCGTCGAACATTCCTCGAATCATGTTCTCAACCCAAAGCCAAAAAACTTAGATTCGGCGGGCCAACCCATTAAGCTTAGGGCCTAGTCGCCGTCTGACACATCTTTAATAGCGTTCGCGTGGCTCGTCCCGCCAGCTCAAGATTCTTTGCCGCTTCCTGGTCTAGGTCGGATAGCGTCGTAGCCGGAGCTTTATAAATTTGTTGGTTGTCGTACTGAGGATCTTTTTCCATGTCGTAAGTGGGATCTTGGGTCATTCGCTGTCCGTATGCTTTTTGAATCGCGCTGTCTAAAGCGTGCGCTTCTTTAGCGGAAACGGTGGAGACAAGATCAAAAAGAGGTTTCACATCGCCCTCTAACTTAATCTTTTCAAAGACCAGAGGCCCTTTGGAGATAGATTGAATGGGAGAGGCTGGAGCTGACTTTGGAGGAAGGTAAGGTTGCTCTAACATTCCTCGAATGTAGTCTTCATATAGATAGTGCCGATTCCCCAAGAGCTGTGTCGTATCACTCACGAACTTCGCCTTGTCAGAGGAGATTCCAAACTTAAAATAATACCAAAGGCTTTCCGAAGGCACCGCCTTCGCGTGATACGGTTGCGCCATGTCTTGAATATAGTGGATCGCCCAAGCCGCGAAACGATTCCCCCAATAAGGATGGTTTGAGGCAAAAGCATATCTGGAAAGCCGCAAGAAAAGCTCTAGCCTGTCGACAACCAATCCGTCCCCAATCGTCGGAACGAACTTTCGAATGATCCAACCCTCGTGCGCAAACTGCATATGGAAAGCAGCCCCACTGGTATCGTCATTCACTTTTCCATAAGGCTTCGTGCCGTACCCATACTGTGGATATTTCCAAAGGTCGTAATCGATCTCCCAATCTGGCTCATCCGAATAGGTGGTTAAAATAGACCGGACCGACATGGCTCTTTTTTTATTGGTCTCAAAAATAATCGAGAAATTCTTATCAAGGCGCTCCCATGGAGAAACGGTAGCAAGCGATACGGGAGCAGCCTCTGCTACATCACCGGGGAATAAACGCCGTATATCTCGCAAGTGAGTTCCGGGATAGAGCCGCGCCGCACTTAAGAACGCGACTCGGGAGGGATTATTGATATCGAACACCACCGGAGTAAACCGCTTCGATCCCGTCGAACCCAGCCAAAGATAATAGTCGCTAAAGAGTTTGGTCAGCCCCTCTTTTTCATTTGAGAGAAAAGTTTCAAACGGCTCAACTTCAAGCTCCGTTTTTAGATAGGTTTCGTACTCGGGCAGACTAAAAGCCCGATCCGTCACCAAGAAATGGCCGGACCAGGCGAAAAGATTTTTAGAAAAGAGAAAACAGATGAGGAGAAAAGTTGGTTTCACTATCTTTCCATGACAGCCACAGTTCCCATGCCTCCGCCAGTGCAGATAGATATGAGCCCTTTGCCGCTTCCCTTCTCTTCTAATAGCTTGCCCAGCGTCGCCACGATGCGCGCCCCGGTCGCTCCGAAAGGATGTCCAAGAGCAACACTGCCGCCAGCGATGTTGAGCTTATCTCTATCGATAGAACCCAACACATCACTTTTGCCTAATTTGTCTTTACAGAACTCAGGAGTCTCCCACGCTTTCAAAGTGCAAAGGACCTGAGCCGCAAAAGCTTCGTGAATCTCGTAGAGATCAAAATCTTGGAGCTTCATCGACATTTTGTCTAACAATCGAGAGACGGCATAGGCGGGAGCCATCAAAAGACCTTCTGTCTTAAGATCAATGGCGGCCGTTTCGGCACCTCTAATGTAGGCGAGCGGCGTAATTCCTCGAGACTTCGCCCAAGCTTCACTAGCTAAAATAACAGTAGCGGCGCCATCGGTTAAAGGAGAGCTATTACCCGCCGTTAAAGTGCCGGTACCCGTTTTATCGAAAGCAGGTTTGAGTTTTGCCATCTTCTCCATAGAGGTATCGGCGCGCAAATTGTTGTCTTTGGTGATTCCGTGGAAAGGTTGAATGAGATCTTGGTAAGTCCCCTTCTCATAAGCTCGTGTTCCATTCTGATGACTCTTTAAAGAGAGAGCGTCTTGATCTTCTCTAGAGATCTTCCAAGTCTTCGCCATCTCTTCGCAGTGTTCTCCCATACTCATGTGACTCGTAGGTTCCACTGCCGCAGGAGCGTGTGGCTTTATTTCAGAGAGCGATAAGCCTTTCCATGTGAGAAGTTTGTCTTTCAAAGTTTTAGCGCGAGACATACTTACAAAACGTCGAGAAAAGTCTTCGCTTAGAAAGAGATTGATGTTGGACATCGACTCCGCACCGCCGGCAATTCCCACTTCGATCTGTCCTGATGCGATCTTATGAGCCACATCGATGCTGGCGTCGAGACTAGTAGCGCAAGCGCGTTGAACGAAGACCCCTGGACTTTGCGGGTCTAATCCCGAGCCCAACACGATGTCTCTAGCGAAGTTCCACGTTGAAGGCGGATAAAAAACAGCGCCTAGCGCGACTTCACCGACTCGCTCTCCGGTTAACCCAAATTTCTGCACCAACTCCTTCAAATTTTCGGAGAGAAGCTCTTGGGCGCCAAAGTCGGAATACTGAGATCCGGCTCGGCAAAAAGGGAGGCGAAGTCCGCCAATAACGCACACGGGTCTTTGAAAGAAAGGTGATTTCATGGCTTTACCTTTTAAATCGTTTTTTTGGGAATGTAACGTAAAAGGTCTAGTATTGAAACATCGTCGCATGTTACGCTCTAAGTTAAGTGACCCGTCCGGTGGGGAGCCTTGCCTAGATGGCGACTCCCGCGTGCAACGGACGTAAGGCGAGCAAAATTAGCCCCTTACTTGTGGTCACTCTACACGTATGAACCCGGCCTGTTTGATTCCCGCACGCAAATCCCACAGTCCACAATTGATGCCTTAAAAAAAAGAGCGCTATAGCTCTATATGGCACTGAGGTTATTTGCGCATGAACGCGCCTTTTAATAGTCCTACTGATACAGATACTGAAACTACAACCGACGAAAGCTTTGAAACCTTTCGTGAACTAAAGCTACCAGAGTCTTTGGCTAAAGCGCTGGACGAGATGAATTTTCTCGAGCCCACGCCTATTCAAGCTAAAACGATTCCGGCAGCCATGAAACATCGTGATGTCCTGGGAATCGCGCAGACAGGTACCGGCAAAACCGGTGCTTTCGGCATTCCCGTGATGAACGAGCTCTATCATAACCAAAAAATCATCGCTTTAGTGCTGGCGCCGACTCGAGAGTTGGCCGCTCAGATTCATAAAGTCTTTGGCGAAATGACCAGCGGAGTGGAGTTCTATGGAACTTTACTCGTTGGCGGCGAATCCTTTCGACGACAGAAGGACGAAATTTCCAAAGGAGTCGATTACATTATCGCAACTCCCGGACGATTGATCGATCATCTGCAACAACGAACGGTCAAATTAGATAGAGTCGGAATTCTAGTTCTCGATGAAGTCGATCGAATGCTCGATATGGGCTTTCTTCCGCAACTTCGTCAGATCATGAAACATGTTCCTGAAAAGCGCCAGACTTTGATCTTTTCGGCAACGCTGCCCGACGAAATCGTAAAGCTTGCGAACGGATACTTAAAAAATCCAGTTCGCGTCACGATTGAAGCCGCTAATCAGGGAACCGACCACGTTACTCAGGAAACGATCGAGACCTTACAAGCGAAAAAACCCGAGTTGCTCCTCCAACAGATGGATAAGCATGATGGAAAAATTCTAGTCTTCACACGAACCAAAGATCGTTCGGAGCGGTTGGCTAAGATTTTAGACCGGCATGGTATTCAAGCTGGGTTGCTTCACGGCGGAAGAGCTCAAGGTCAGCGCAAGAAAGCGCTCGATGGTTTCCGAGTAGGAAAGCCTAGAGTACTTGTCGCTACCGATCTCGCGGGTCGAGGAATCGACATCGACGATATCGCCGTGGTGATCAACTACGACCTTCCAGGAACGCGAGAAGATTATATCCATCGCATCGGCCGAACCGCCCGTAACGGAAAGACCGGCATAGCCCTAACTTTCGTGACGCCGCAAGATACCGACGCCAAACAGATCATCTCTGGCGTAAAACCGGTTTCTCGAGTCGTATTCCGAAGTAGTCGACGACGACGCTAAACCGCCCCTTGCCACTTTGAGTCCCCGAGTAGTATCCGTATTAATAGTACGGAGAAACAGGGGACTTGTGTCTTGAATCGCGAAGCATCCATTGATCGCCTAAAAACCGAAAGTTTCGACATCCTAGTCATAGGAGGCGGAGCTACGGGTTCAGGGGTGGCGCTAGACGCTGCCACTCGTGGCCTTTCCGTTGCTTTAGTGGAAAGAGACGACTTCGCTTCAGGAACTTCGAGCCGCAGTACCAAACTGATACACGGCGGAGTTCGCTATCTAGAACAAGCCGTTTTAAAATTCGACCGCTCCCAATTCAAATTGGTAAGAGACGCCCTTCACGAACGGGCGACGTTACTTAAGATAGCGCCTCATTTAGCTCGTCCTCTTGCCATTTTGACCCCACTTTATAACCGCCTTGAGGTTCCGTACTACCGAACCGGACTTAAGCTGTACGACAGACTTGCCGGAAAAGCTTCGATTCGAAAGAGCTACTTTGTCGGTGCTAAAGAAGCGCTCCAAAAGTTCCCCATGCTAAAAAAGGAAAACTTACGGGGCGGTGTGGTCTATTACGACGGTCAGTTTGACGACGCCCGTATGAATATCGGCATTGCCATCACAGCCAGTGACGAAGGCGCTGCCGTTGCCAATCACGTCGAAGTCATCGGTCTTTTAAAGACCAACAAGAAACTATCCGGCGCAAAGCTCCGCGACACGCTTACGAACGAAGAGTGGGAAGTCCGGGCCAAAGTGATTGTGAACGCGGCAGGGCCTTTCGGGGATGCCGTTAGAAAATTGGATGACCCCAAAGCCGCTCCTTTACTGACGGCAAGTAGTGGGACTCACATTATATTGGAAAAGAATTTTTCTCCCCCGTCCACAGGGCTCTTGATCCCCAAAACGGAGGACGGACGAGTTCTGTTCTTATTGCCTTGGTTAGGCCACACCTTGGTGGGAACTACCGATCAGCCGGCACCGATTGAAGCCAATCCAAAACCTAGTCAAAGCGATATCGAATACATTTTGCGACAGCTACAACGCTATTTCGCTTTGAAAGTTAACGAAGAGCACATTTTGGCGTCGTGGACTGGGCTACGTCCCTTGGTATCGAATCCAAAGGCGGCCGATACCGCGCGCCTGTCTAGAGATCATGTCATTCATGAAAGTGACACGGGCTTGGTTACGATTGCGGGCGGAAAGTGGACTACCTATCGAAAGATGGGCCTCGATACCGTGAATCACGCTCTGCAGGTGGGAAACTTGAAACCGCTTCGCCAATCACAAACCGAACGACGTCACATCGCGGGCGGAGCTAAGTTTGAAGCCAAAGCGGCAACGTTGTTGGGAAACCGAGGGAAGTTGGAGTCGGATATCGCTATCCATCTCAATCACGCTTACGGCGACAGAGCCCCTGAAGTCGTTTCGATAGCGATACGTGGGTTTGCCGCGCGACTGGTACCTGGACATCCTTTTATCGAAGCGGAAGTGATTTACGGGGCTAAACACGAATCTGCCCGAACTATCGTTGATATCCTAAGTCGACGTACCAGACTTTCTTTCCTAGATAAGAATGCGGCGTTGAATGCGATTCCCAATGTCGCAAAATTATTAGCTGAAGCTTTGGGCTGGAATTTAAAGCAAGTAAATGCCGAGATCAAATCGGCTCAAGATTATTTAAGTTAAACTAGCGGACGTTTCCTGGGACTCTGGCGGCGTTCTGGATAGGTCCACGGCCTCTTTGTGAGTTAGGAAAATTCCCCAACGCATAGGGATTAAGAGGCTGAGAAAAAGGCTGTCTTGGACCCTGCCACTGCGGATAGACAATCGATCCCACTTTAGCCATCAAAGCATCGATGTTTCTTTGCACAAAACTTAAATCCAAAGGAACCATAGTGCCGGCATCCAAGGGCACATACTTGACAATGAAAGGTTCATTTCCGGCTCCTCCAGGAAGAACCAAACCTGCGAAAGGCCCAGGCATCGGCATTTTACCGCCAGGGATCGCCGGAATATTACCAGGCGGAATTTGTCCCGGCGGAATCATAGGCATTTGCCCGCCGCCGCCACCACCACCCGATGGGCCGCCTCCGTTGGGATTGCCCTGGCCGTTGTTGTTGTTCGCTAAACCATTATTCCCGAACTGATTATTATTTCCTGGGACTCCATTTCCGAAACCCTGGCATCCGCCCCAGGTCGGAGTGTCCAAATTACTTTGAAGGTCGTTGCCTGTGATGGGATCGGTTACCGGACTGCGACCATGTGATGCCGAAGGACCTAAATTGATAACCGGCGACGACTTTCTTTCTTCGCCAGCAGTGCTGAAAGCGGGCGCCGGAGCCGGACGAATATCAGGACCCGAACCAGCGTCAGTCGTAGCAGGTTCACTTTTCACCGGTTCATTCAGTGGCTTTGCTAGCGCAGATCCGCCACCGTAATCCCCGGAGCCCGCACCAACACTGGTAAGCGCTTGGTTAAAAGCGGAGAGGAGTTTGGGATATTCCTTCGGATCTCCATCTTTCAAACACAGGGCGAAGGCGAGTTTGTCAGCAGAATTTTGTCCTTCGGCTTTCATGATAGCCGGTAAAATACCCGCGTTTTTTAACAGAGTGACTGCCGCCAGAGTGGAGGCTAACCCTTCCTGAGGTTCGATCGCCTGGCGAATTCTCAACGCGGCTGAATGAATTTGTTCCGCAGGCAATTGCGGATACTTGCCGGGATATAATCCCTGCAAGGTTGAAGAAAGTCCTGCGATAGTCTGAAAATTTCCTGGAATAGCTCCTCCAAGAGAACGTTGCGAGTTTCCCCCATCGGGTTGTGGCTGCACATCATTGTTTTGGGGAATGGTGTTTTTTATATGTCCCGCTAAAGCAGCGTCGTCGGCGGCAGATCCCCGCCCACCGAATGAAGTGTGCGGCTCTCCTTCTTCATCGGCGGCATAGCTCACGCCGGAGAGTAAAATAGCGGCGATTAAAATGTGAAAGCATAATTTCAACGTAGTCCCCCACCCCTTGTAATGCATGCTCTCGGCCAGTTTTGGAGCTTGGAGAGTGTCTAATTCTTGTAGAATTCAGCTTTGCTTTGACCTGATTTTCGCCCAACTCACTAAACTTCATGGAGTTTCGTTGCCTAGGGCGTAGACATAGGAGGGGCAGCCGGGAATACGTACCTCGTCGCTATAAATTCAACTAGTTAGCCCGTTCCCACTGCCGCCCCATTTGACACCCCAGATTGCTTAGTGTACTTGAAACACTATCATGAGCTGGATTCAGAACTACGGCGGATCCCTTTCCCTGCTCACTGACCTCTACGAACTCACCATGGCGCACGGATATTGGAAGTCAGGAATGCAAGACTGGGAGTCTGTTTTCCATCTAACGTTTCGAAAGGAGCCTTTCGGAAGCGGATTCTCGATAGCTTGTGGGCTAGAGTCACTAGTCGACGTCGTTCGTCAGTTCCGTTACTCGGCTTCGGATCTTAATTATCTCGCGACGCTAAAATCTCAGGATGGGTCCCCGCTTTTTTCGTCTGACTTTATCGGATACTTGGAGAAGCTGAAATTGACTGTCGACATAGACGCCATGCCGGAAGGCACAGTAGCGTTTCCCCATGAACCTTTAGTGCGGGTCAAAGGACCTTTACTGCAATGTCAGCTGCTCGAAACTATTCTTCTCAATGTAGTAGGATTCCAAACCCTCATTGCTACCAAAGCCGCTCGAATTAGTTTGGCTGCGAAGGGAGAACCCGTACTTGAGTTCGGAGCAAGACGTGCTCAAGGAGTTGATGGCGCCATGAGTGCGGCGCGAGCGGCTTATGTCGGTGGTTGCGACGCGACTTCAAATGTCCTTGCCGGAAAAACCTTTGGAATTCCTGTGCAAGGAACTCACGCGCACAGCTGGGTGATGGCTTTCGATAACGAACTTGCTGCTTTCGAAGCTTATGCCGAAACCATGCCCAGCAATGTTATCTTTCTTGTCGACACTTACGACACCATTCAAGGCGTGAAACATGCCATTGAAGTCGGTCAAAAATTAAAAGCTCGCGGACACTCCTTATTGGGCGTTCGCCTCGACTCGGGTGATTTAGATTCCTTAAGCCGAGCGGCTCGAAAACTTTTAGACGAAGCCGGTTTTGAAGAGACAAAGATTTTAGCCACCAATGATCTCAATGAAGACATCATTGCGAGTTTAAAAGAGCAAGGATCTAAGATCTCCGTTTGGGGAGTAGGGACTCAGTTGGTAACTGGCGGCAGTGAAGCTTCACTGGGCGTCGTCTACAAATTATCAGCGCTACGAAAACCTGGTGAAAAAGAATGGCTTCCAAAGATTAAGCTATCGGAACAGCCGGCGAAGATTTCGATCCCGGGTATCCAACAAGTAAGACGATTCGAAGACGCTACGGGCTTTATCCAAGACGCCATCTTCGATGAAAACCTTGGTTGCGATGATACCGGGGTAGGGATCAGTCTAGTCGATCCCACTCGCCGCGAGGTCATTCCCCAGAAAGCGGGTCACCAGGACCTTTTGGTGCCCATCTTAAGAAAAGGGGAATTGCATTCCCCCCTGCCCTCGCTGACTGAAATTCGAGAACATCGAAAGAGCCAAATGGCGCGTCTCACCCCTTCGCTGAAGCGTTTTGTAAATCCTCACGTGTATCCCGTGACTCTGGATGCAAAACTTTATAGTCTACGCAGCGATTTGATCCTCAAGGAAAGGGGATACGTAAACTCATGAAGCTCATTAAAGTAGGCTCTGCCGCTCTCAACCAGACTCCTTTGGATTGGGAGAACAATAAGAAAAATATTCGTGAGGCGATCGCTCTTGCGCGAAAAGAAGGGGTAAGCATTCTCTGCCTTCCGGAGTTGTGTATTAGCGGCTACGGCTGCGAGGACGCTTTTCATTCGCCGGCCCTTCAGCTCACAGCTCAGCAATGTCTCCAAGAATTGCTTCCCGACACCAAAGGGATCATCGTCGCTTTAGGGTTGCCGCTCCTCTATCACAACGGACTTTTCAATACGGTCTGTTTGGTCGCCGATGGCGAGGTCAAAGGGTTTGTCGCCAAGAAATTTCTAGCCGGAGATGGAATTCACTACGAACCTCGCTGGTTCAAGCCCTGGCAACGAGGTAAGCGCGGAGAAGTGACGGTTCTTGGGAAGAACTACCCCATTGGGGATTATTATTTCGAGTTTGGCGGAATTAAACTTGGATTTGAAATCTGTGAGGAGGCCTGGGTCGCAGAGCGACCGGGCAGCGATCTCGCCCTAAGCGGGGTAGACTTTATCTTAAATCCGAGTGCCAGCCATTTTGCGTTCGGAAAAGACGAGATCAGACAACGTTTTGTCTTGGAGGGGTCGCGCGCTTTCGGAGTGAGCTATGTTTACTCAGACCTTTTAGGGAACGAAAGTGGAAGAGCGATTTATGACGGAGCTTGCCTCATTGCTTCTGCTGGAAAACTCTTGGCTACTGGGCCCCGACTTAATTTTTCACCGTGGACTTTAACGACGGCAGTGGTCGATGTCGACGCGACCCGAATGAGTCAATCGCGCACCGGAAGCTTTGAGCCGAATTTAGAAGCCACTGCCATTGGTAGAGTCGAGTTTGATTTCAAGATAGCTCCTCTTCAACCGGCTGCAGTACCGGCGAAGGTTCCTTCGTGGGAGAAGACCGCTAGCCACAAAGAAGAGGAATTTACCCGATCGGTGGCGCTTGGCCTTTTTGACTACTTAAGAAAGAGCCACACTAAAGGATTTGTGCTTTCCCTGAGTGGAGGCGCTGATTCCGCAAGCGTTGCGTGTTTAATTTCTTACATGGTTGATCTCGGTGTAGCTGAATTGGGAAAAGACTTGTTCTTGGAACGCCTCGGAGTGCCCGAACTAAAGAAAAAAGCCGAAACTACTCAGGACATCGTCCGAGAACTTTTAGTTTGCGTGTACCAAGCCACAGAAAATAGCGGATCGGTAACGCGCAATGCAGCGAGCGACGTTGCGAAAGCGGTTGGCGCTCAATTTTTAGAGTTGGACGTTGACGATGTCTATAAGAGCTACGTTTCCAAAGTATCTACAGCGGTCAAAAGAGAACTACGTTGGGAAACCGATGATGGATCCCTTCAAAACATTCAAGCCCGCGTTCGTTCTCCTGGAGTTTGGCTAATCGCGAATTTAAGAAATGCACTTTTGCTTTCCACTTCCAATCGATCTGAAGTAGCGGTGGGCTATGCGACCATGGATGGGGATACTTCTGGAGGATTAAGTCCTCTTGGGGGAATCGATAAGCCTTTTATTCGTCAGTGGCTAAAATGGGTGGAGCTCACGGGGCCGGAAGGGTCTTCTCCCCTCCCCGCGGTACATTCCGTAAACGTACAACAGCCGACTGCGGAGCTTCGACCTAAAGGGACAGAGCAGACCGATGAAGCCGATCTCATGCCTTATGATTTACTCGACGCTATCGAAAGCGCTTCTATTCGCGACAAACGATCCCCCGTTGAAGTCTTTCAGGCTTTGCAGCCGCAGTTTAGCCAATACGACGCCAAGCAATTGGGCGTCTGGATCGAACGTTTTTTTGTGCTTTGGTGCCGCAATCAATGGAAACGAGAAAGATATGCCCCCTCCTTTCATGTAGACGACGAGAATTTAGACCCCAGAACGTGGTGTCGCTTCCCGATCCTATCGGGAGGTTACGAAAGAGAGCTTGGAGAATTAAGGAAGTATGTTGAGTCGCTCTAAACATAACCGCATTCCTTCTGTGGGACTTCGCGTGGTTTGCGTGGTCTTCGGTTGGGAGAGCTCCGGGTTGAAGTGTCTTCTGATGGAGGAGCCCAAGATCCGAGGAGCGAGTTCGCACTTACCGGGAGCTTTCGTTGATCCTAGGAAGGATCTCGATCGCACTGCGAAAGAGGTTCTCGCCAAGCGTACGGGATTGAATAAGATCTTTTTGGAACAGCTTTATACGTTTGGCCCAGGCACTAAAGCGAAAGGCTCGAACGAGACCTCGCTCGCGGTCTCATATTATTCTTTGGTCTGTCTCTCGCAAGCGACGACTCCGCGCAAAGGGAGCGGCTATTGGGCCCCGGTTTCGGAACTCTCCAATCTTGCCGCCGAAGAGCGTCCGATTCTAAACAAAGCGATGGAACGGCTCAAAGGCAAAGTGAGATATCAGCCGATTGGCTTTGAGCTCTTGCCTTCGAAATTTACACTCTCTCAGCTGCAGAATTTATATGAAACTGTCTTAGAGCGATCTCTGGACAAAAGAAATTTTAGAAAAAAGATCCTCGCGATGGATCTGATTCAGCCTTTAAGCGAATTTCAACGGGAGGTCGCTCATAGAGCGGCTCGCCTTTATCGTTTTGATGAAGGTCGATACGAAAATTTAAGGAAACAAGGATTTCATTTTGAGATCTAGATTTAATTAAGGAGAAGTGATGAGAGCGCTAATAATGGTAGACCTTCAGGTCGATTTTATGCCGGGTGGAGCCCTGGCCGTGCCCAATGGGAATGAAGTCATTCCCGTCGCCAATAAGTTACAGCCTTACTTTGATCTTGTTCTAGCAAGTCAAGACTGGCACCCGTTTAACCACACCTGCTTTGCGGTGAACCATCCAGGGAAAAGTCCGGGTGATGTAATCGAAATGCACGGAACGCAGCAGATTCTGTGGCCCGTCCATTGCGTAGAATCGACTTTGGGATCGCGATTTACCTCAAATCTTAATCGGGACAAGGTAATGAAAGTGTTTCACAAGGGTACTGACTCGAAAGTCGATAGCTACAGCGCTTTTTTCGATAACGCCCATTTAAGAGACACCGGACTCGGGAAATACCTCCGCAAACAAGGGGTTTCAGAAATTTACCTGATGGGACTAGCCACCGATTATTGCATCCAGTACAGCGCTCTGGACGCGGTCGACTTAGGATTCAGCGTATGCGTTGTTTCTGACGGTTGCCGACCTATCAATCGCAACGCGGAAGATGAATCCGCGGCTTATAGAAAAATGGAGAGCGCCGGAGTTCACATTTCAACAAGTGACGAAGTGATTCGTGCCATCAAGCGTAGTGGCATTCGTCGAGCGGCAGCCCAAGCCGGCTAAGGAGATAAGTGAAAGCCCCAAGGAAAGTGTTAGCGGAAGGCAAATACTTACGCCTCGTCGATGATAACCACTGGGAATTTGTAGAACGCAAAAAAGGCACTGGGGTCGTTCTCATCGTCGCTGTTTTCGAGGGGAAATTGATCCTCACCGAACAATGGCGAGCTTCTCTCAACCGGCAGATCATCGAGCTACCCGCAGGGCTTGTGGGCGATACGGAAGGCGCTGAAGCGGAATCGATGGAGAACGCCGCCAAAAGAGAGCTTCTCGAAGAAACGGGTTTTGAAGCCGCCGAGATGGAATGGCTTAGCGAAGGGCCTCCCTCCTCAGGGTTGTCTTCGGAAGTGGTAACACTGTTTCTTGCCAAGGGTCTTAAACGAGTAGGGGCCGGCGGTGGTGACCATGGAGAAAACATCACCGTTCATGAAGTTCCTTTAGACCAACTAGAAAATTTTGCGGATTCGGTGCGAAAACGTGGAATGTTGGTGGACCCTAAAATATTTGGTGGTATCTATTTTGCTCAGAGGTCGAAATAGCTGTGAAATCAAAAAGGCCACGCATAGCTCTCTTTGGAGGAAGTTTTAATCCTCCTGGGAATCACCACCGCACCATCGCTAGCATCCTTTCTAAACAATTTGACCAGGTCCTTGTGGTTCCTTGCGGGCCGCGACCGGACAAGCCTTCGACCAATGAGATCGATCCTATCTTCCGAGCCGCCATGGTCGACATGGCCTTTCGAGGAATGGAGCGAGTCCACGTCGAACTTTTTGATCTGGAAGAAGAGGTTTTTTCGAG
>JBBQIT010000016.1:0-19594 GCA_038325205.1 Bdellovibrionota bacterium | reverse complement strand
GGTGGGTAGATGGCGTAGAGATCGTGACTCCCCACAGAATAGTTTTGTAATAACGGAACTAACTTTGCCTTCGTAATGTCTTCGCTGACTAGATACCGGGGGATTAAGGCAATCCCACTGCCGGCCAGCAGCGCATTCCGGAGCAAAAGACTATTGTTCGCCGTTAAGATAGCATTCACTGGAACGTCGAAACGTTTCTCTGCTCTGAAAAAACTCCACGATCTTGAGTTCTGACTAAGCGAATAAACAAGACAGTCATGCGACTTCAAGTCACCTGGGGCCACCGGCTTTTTTCGATTTTTGAAATAGGTGGGGGCAGCGCAAAGAACGCGGGGTATCGGGGCTATTTTCGTTGCAATCCAGTCTAGAGGTTGCAATTGAGAAGTGATCCTCAGAACGATATCGAGCCCTTCTTGTACCGGGTCCATGACTCTATCTGTGAGTTCAACCTCGACTCTAACTTTTGGATTTTGTGAAAGGTACTCTGCTATGACAGATCCCAAGAAGGTGATCCCAAAAGACATTGGGACGCCCACGCGTAAGAGTCCTTGGGCGACACTTGTTTCTTGCCTTACCCCCGCATCCGCCTCTGCCAAGTCGCTCAATATCAATTTGCAGCGTTCGTAATAGGCCCTGCCGATATCCGTCAGGCTTACTCTTCGCGTCGTACGATGAAGCAGCTTAACGGCTAATCTATTCTCGAGTGAAGCAACATATTTGCTCACGGCGGACGTGGATATCTTCAGCTTGGTGGCGGCACGGACAAAACTCTCCGCTTCAGCTACTGTCAGAAAGGAAGTCATTTCCTGTATTTGGTCCATAAGATTATTTCTAAATTAGAAATAGTATATCAATAAATAAGCATATTATCAACCTGCTCCGAAAGAGTTACTACGGCGTTATGAAATATTTGTCAGCAATGGCGCTAGTAATATTTGTTTCAACCGCGAGTCGAGCAGGCGAGTCACTCTGCGTGGTCGAGATTCTGCGGCCTGCTCTGACCTTCTTTAACCCACAGAAGGTTTTTCGCGCCGGTGTCTTTCAGGAACTGGTTTTGGAAGCCCATTACGAAACCCTCAAGAAGGAGGGCATCGACATCACACAAGGTTATTGGAAAGAAGGGGACTGGTGGATGTCGGAATATCGATTGGATAACGACGTTCCAATTCTAGCCCCCTTCGCTCCGGTCTCGGTTCATTTTGGCGTGGAGAGTGCTTCGAATTTTAGCTTCGCTATGAAGGATACGCGAGGGGAGCTCACCCACGCCGAGGGAAACTATCTATTTTTGCGGGGAGGAGAAGCAAGCGCTCATCGTACTGAGAAGTACTTTGCTTCACTGGATTGGGCTTACTCCGTCCCTCGACGAAAGTCAGATGGCAATTCGCAGGGGCAGATGAAACCCTACGCCTTTTTTGACCACGTGGCCGATGGATTCCGGCAAATGGCACTTACCCAACTGCATTCGGATTTTCTGGCGGATAACCCGCCGGGGCTCGATTGGCATATCTCAGGTTTCTCGATTCGTTTCTTCTCTGCCGTGGTGAAGGGTCTCCAGATCAAGGTGGTAAATCGAGTCGTCCGTATCGTGGGGCCGAGAGTTGAAAGTGATTTTCTCTTCGTGGATTCCCAGAACCGAGAAGTCTACGCCTCCGGTACGATGCGTTTCGATCTCAACCGACAGGGCATCCCCGTAGACATTCCGGATCCCATGGCTAGCGAACTTAGAACAAAAATCGAGGAGTTGAGATGAATAAGCTTTGGTTACAAAAGTTTCTATATGGTCTCAACCTTATTTTCTTGTTTGCGGCCCCATCCGCAATTGGCACGAAACCATCGGCGGAGAGCGTCTGCCAAACTATGTTGCTGCTTGCGGCGAGTGGCGAGCATCGGGCAATAGACAAGCTTCACGAACTGATGGAAATGCCCGAGTTTCTCGCAACACCCGGCATTCAAAATCTGATGGATCATTTGGCGGCGGAGTTTCCCACTATTCCGGAACGCCTTAGGACTCCCCAAATGTTGGGTTTCTTGCGCGAGGTCGTCCGTCGAAGAGATAGGCATCTCTTCGCGTATTTCGCCGAGAATGCATCGGTAACGCTCTTCGAATGGGGGCAGCATGACTCGGCGGTGATCGACGGAGTCCTAGCTTTTTTGGGCGCCCGCCTTCCCGTGATGGATACCCAAGACGAATTTGAACAAGCGGACAGAATTCGTAATGCATTAGCGGAGTATGGGAATAAAATGGGCGTTCCCGCATTTTTTGAGAAAGTCAGAAAATCTTACGAAATGGCAGTAAGAAGTCAGCAGTTATTCTTTGAGCTTAAAGACGAATTTAGCGCTGAAGTTAGCACAATCCATGGCGAAGGGGCGCAGGAATTAGTTGAGAGCCTGGGTGAAAATATCCGCCTCGCCTCTCCCGCGATGTTCTACCTCAAAATGTATGAAGCTTGGGCACTTAATCCCAACTCACCGTTGCAGAACTTATCGACGAAAGAGATATTCAGACTGGCGCAAAGTGGGCAGAAGCAAGCCATCTCAGTCCTTATTGTCTATGTACCCGCATCCGCCGATTGAAGGCTAAAGTTTCACCCGGAGGGTGAAACTTTGCCCTTAAAAATCGCATTATTTTATAAAAAAATACTTTTCAAAGACCTCGCATAAGATCATAGGTAAAACAGGGTTGGGCTTGGGAGGAGATTTATGAAAACCAAGCGAGAATGGCAACCGAGATACCTCAAATTAATACCGACCAAAGAACGCCTGACCGATGCGGTGGGGTTAGGTTCGATGGTGGAAGTTTTCGATCATAGTAGTTTATCAAAGGATTTTGCGAAGTGTTTACCACCGAGGACGAGTCCTAATTCATTCGGCAGTTATCGGTTGGGACTGATACAGGTGTCGAGTTTTCTGTACGGGCACGATTCGTTGGATGATTTGGAAGAGTTCCAAGACGACCCAGCATTAGAAGCGATCATGCGAGGAGAGACGGTAGCACCTCGCACGATGGGAGACTTTCTCAGGGATTTTAAGGAGAGTCATTTGCTCGCGCTTTGTGGATATCTGGCTCAGATGTCTTACCGAATACGTCGTCAAATGGTTTCTGTCTTGCCCGAGGAATACAAGCCCAACGAAGCCCCGCACTTAAGCATCGATGCGACTTCGCATGAGCAATGTGCCGAGAAAATGGAAGGGCTTGCGTGGAATTACGAGAATAAGTGGTGTTTGAACTCGCAAGTTATTTTCGATGAGCTTGGGCTTAACTACGGGATGCAGTTACGTTCGGGGAACACGGGCAACGGAGTCGGGGCAAGAGAGTTGATTGAAAGCGCGTTCTCGCCTTGGGGTAAAGACGACGAGAAGTATCTAAGTGCGGATTCCGCCTACTGCATCCAAGACGTGATTCGTACGTGTTTAGAGAAGCGGATTCACTTTACGATTACCGCTCACGATGGGATGACAAACTGGCAATCTCATGTGGATGAAGTGACAAATTGGACGGCGTGGCAATACAGCGAAAAACAAAAACAAAGAGCGGATTTGAAAAAGCAACACCTACCTACTATCGAAGTAGGTTCCTATCTTTGGACTCCCGGTTGGGCTGATAACATCCGTTTTGTCGTCGTGGTCAAGCGGACATGGATTGAGGACAAAGAAGCTTCCCTTTTCGGAGACGGTCACTGGGATTATTACGCTATCGTAGCGGGCATGCCGCTTCAAAAATTTTCTCTCCAAGAAGTCATTGAGTTTCACAATAAGCGAGGTAATGCCGAGAACTTTATTCGAGAAGAAAAATATGGATATGACCTCAAACATTTTCCATGTTTAAAACTAAACGCAAATCACGCCTACGGACTACTTGCCATGGTGGCGCACAATATTCTTCGCTGGTGTGCGATTATCGAAAGACCTCATCGCCCCCATTTTTCAAAAAAGCTTCGTCGTCGATTTATCTACATTCCGGGGAAAGTCATCACGCACGCCAGACAACTTTGCGTGAAAATCCCGGAACGTTTCTTCAAGGAGGTGCAACGTCTACGAATGGGTTGGCAGCTTCCCCTACATCCTGCCCCGGCCTGGGCAAAAGGATAGCGCCCGTCGTGCCGGTTGATCTCTGACAACTCATTCTTAACGGGCCTTTTGAGGCTTGATTTGGATGGGAGGTTAGGGATTTGAATCAGCGACCAAAGCTACCACTCGCTACACCTCGGTGCGGTGGTGCGCCTAAAAACACTCCGTTGGCCCTGACGAGCAGCACGCCACGGTAACTTCACTGCTCAAAAGGTGGTGATTCCACTCCTATGCCGGCATCGCTACGATCGCCGGACAAAAAAAATCCCCCTCAGCATTCGCTGAGCGGGTTCGTCGGGGCAATCCGCGGATTTGGGTATCTGGTTGGTCAAATATAGCGGGGGTAGGATTTGAACCTACGACCTTCGGGTTATGAGCCCGACGAGCTACCAGGCTGCTCCACCCCGCGACAAAGATTTACAGAGCCGGAGACTACGGGGGGACTGGGGGGATGTCAATTGTAACGAGTGGAAAATATTAGGGTTAGTATTTCAAGCACTTGGGTAGGCGGTTTTGACGACTAAAAGAGGTAGCTGATGGCGAAGGTGCCTACCAGGCGAGTGTATTGGTAGGTATCGGTCACATTAGAGATGTTGTCGATATACTGAAGTGAGGTCGAAAGGAAAATCGCCTTTCCTGCCAAATATGAAAAGTTGGCGGTTGCCATAAAAAGCCAATCTCGGCGAAATCCTGCTGCTCGGTCCGTATAGATGTACGCGCCGAAACTTGCTTGAGGCGAAAAAGTTAGCTTCTGAGAGAGATACATGGGGTTGGTGAATTCGAGGTACAAGCCTTTGCTTTTAAATTCGCCGCCCGATGGTCGTCGATAATCTAAAGACAGAGCGGCGCCCGGATTCCAGTAGTCACTCGCCCGCTCTTTTTGCCAGTAGCCTCGTAAAGTAGCTCCGTAACCCGATTTTTTGAATTCGGCATCAGAACTTGAGTCCTGCAAATAAAATTGAGGCTGAAGGTCTAGCTCGGCTCCCATGAATGTTTTGGGGTTTGTTTCGTGCTTCACGTAAGGACCAATGGAAGCGACAAAGCTATAAGATGAGATTGAGCCTGGTTTGGGATCTCCTACATCGCCCATTCGCATCAGATACTGGCCTTCGATCTTCGCGCCAAAGGAAGTCGTATTGAGCGGATGTTCTGAGATCATGAGCGTGAAGTCGTTCATGAAATATTCGCCGGCCTTGGTATCTTGATTAAAATTGTAATTAAAAGAGCCACGGTACGTAGGAGTGAATTGGAGTTTTCCTAAAGAAGAAGTCTGATACCCCAATCCCCAGTTCACTGTTTCTACGACAGAACCTCTATTGGTCCCTCCGGTAGAAGGAGCGCCTAGACCTGTGGGATAGAGAAGAACGTTGGAGTCGTATCCGCTGGTCAGGCCTACGTTCGCAAACCAATGAGCTTGGTCTAGAGCATTAATCGATTGGGAAGCGTTGGCCACGACTTGTTTGTACAAAGGGGTTTGAGCATCAGAAGTTACAATCTGCGCTTGGGCTAGTCTTCGGGCACGAAAGAATTCACGGGCAGCACTTCGTTGGTCGTTTGCTTCGCTATTCAAAAATCCCAAATAGAGATGAGTGGGTACTTCGATAGAAGGAATCGATGATTTCAAAGCTTCGAGGAAGTGCTTTCGGGAAGAGCTATATTTATGAGCTTGGTAGTCTAAGACCCCTAAGAGGTAGTGGTCGGTGTCGACGTTGAAGCCAGAGTCCAAGGCGCTGAGTAGAAAATCCCGCGCAGCGTCGTTCTTTTTCTGCTGAAAATTAATCACTCCCAATTCAAATTCATAGGCAGACTTCTGTGCAGGCGCTTCTGTCAGCAAAGACTCGTAGGTTTTCGCGGCTAAGTCTAGATTTCCTGATTCCTTCAGAACCAGCGCTTTTAATTCTTTAAATTCGTAGTCAGGTTCTTCCGCAATCAGTTCTTCCAACAGCTTAAGCGCGTCTGGAAACTTTTTCTGACGATAATTGATGAGCGCTTCGGAGTATTTGGCTTCGAGCCCTCGAGGAACGGCGGCGACTGCCACTGAAGACAAAACAAAAATGCCTATTGCTAAAAAAAGGGGCAGTCTTTGACGCATTTGGTTCAAGAATTGTTTAGAGTCGTTAATTGCTTGAATATTGTAGCCGAGTTATATTGTAAAGCAATGCAGACTAATTACACACGAACTCGAGTTGTTGTTTTTTGCGGTGCGCTGTTTCTTTTCGCGGGGCAACTTTTTGCCGCCGAAAAGAACGCTCCGATGGTCGCGCGAGTTGTTACGGTGAACGGAAACGTTACCGCTTCTGGGCACCCTCTCATCCCTGGAGACAAACTAGTAGCCGGCGAGACCATTGAGACTTTAGAAGGCGCGAGTGCCAAGATCATTCTGTATGATCGGTCTGTTATTGATATCGGCCCCTCTAGCTCTTTTCGCGTGAAAGAGGTCCACGAGACCGAAGGAACACCCAACATCGAAACGGAGCTCGATTGGGGCACTGTCCGCTCTTCGATTCAAAAGAAAATTGGAAAGCGAAGTAAGTTTATTCTTCATACGAAGGCCTCTGTACTTGCCGTAAGAGGCACCGAGTTTGTGGTGAACGTAGATCGTAAGAGCGACTCTTCACTTATCGAAAAGGTCACCGTTTCGGACGGAATCGTGAACGTGACTTCGGCAGGGCAAAAAGATGTTTCCCTTGATGCGGGTAAACAGATCATTCAAGAAGCTTCGCTGCAAAATAAAGATTGGATCGTAGCTTCAGCGCTCAAAGTTACGGAGCTTACCCCCACTGCGGTAAATGACATTATCGCCCACGCCACGGTCGTCGATCATACCTTCAATCAAGCCGTTATCGTCGCTGCGGCAACGGGAAATAGTAAGGGATTTTCAGGGGGCTCGACTCTAGCAGCGCTTGGAGGAAATTTTACTCCTCCGCCTCCTTCACGTCCGAATGGGCCTCGGCCGCCTGGAGATCTTTCTCGACCAGATAACCCAACAGGTTTAGGCATTAACGATATTCAAAGAGAAACTCCGGATATCTCTGGGGGAAGAAACGTAACGGTAACTGCCACTTTCGTGCCATGAGAAATGTCATCGTCGCCATTCTAGGGGTAGTGACCGTTTTTTTGATGCTCGGCTGTACCTCCTCGTCCTCTTCCTCTGATGATATAAAAGTAACCCTTAAGTTCCAAAAAACCGAAAAAAAGTTTCATTTCTATCGGTAAGAGTGGATCTTTTATTCCCGATTCCTGCGAATATCGCTGATTTTACCTCGGCGCGATTAAACATAGAAGCTCATGGAAAGATCACTTTAAAAATTTGGTCAGCAGTCGCAGGCTATTCCAGCCGTAAATGTAGAACTTCACTAGTTTGAAATTTCATGCGCAGGCTCTTCTGCCGCAGGCGGTTCGATCTCAGGTGAAGCTTCCACCTCAGGAGCGGCTTCGGCTTCGGGTTCGGGCGCGGCCTCAATCTCGACGGTTTCCGTGACTTCCATCTCGACGTCGATTTCAGTTACTTCCCTTTCCACTTCCGCGACTTCAACGACTTCCTCATTGGACTCAGCCGCCACTTTGCGCGGTTTTCGGAAAGGTTTTTGGAAAGCTAAAAAGCCTTCTAAGGCGGCTTCGTTTTCTTGGGCTACTTCGGCGTGAATCGGAGATTCGTGTATCTCTTTGTCCGCGCGCTGGGCGCTTTGGATAAGCGTATCGATCTCTTCCAAGCCTTGAGTATCTTCAAAAACTTCAGCTGGTGTGGGAGTGTCTTGGATAAATCTCTCCAATCCATCTTCCATCGGCTTGGTGGAGTCGTCGGCAGTTCCTTGTAATTGCTCCAACTCAGAAAGAGGAGGCAACTCGGAGATCGTTTGAAGTCCCGTGACCTCCAAGAATCGAGGTGTCGTCGCGTATTGCACAGGTCGTCCTGGGACATCCGCTTTACCCGCCATCTTCACAAGACCACGTTCGATTAAAGTTCTCATTAAATGCGAGCTATCAATGCCACGGACCTTGTCGATCTCAGCACGAGTTATAGGCTGACGGTAGGCAATGATAGAAAGGGTCTCTAAAGCCGATCGGCCCAAGCGGAAGGGCTTGGTCTGCAGGAAACGTCGAATCCATTCAGAGTTGGCGGCTTTAGTGCAAAAATGAAATCCCCCTTGGGCTTCACGCAATTCAAATCCGCTGAGCGAGTCGGTGTACTTGGCTTTAATCGTTTCGATGAGAGAAGAGATTTCTTGTTCGGAGACGACTTCGGCCCCTAGCACTTCTACTAAACGAGTTAGGGTAACCGGTCGATCAGAGACGAAAAGTATCGATTCGATCACCGATGTAAGTTGTTCTTGTTCCATCTTTCTCTCCTAAAACTTCTTCTAAAATCTCGGCAACTCTAAAACTGACATCTCAAACAGTCGCCCAGTTAAAACTGACATCTCAAACAGTCGCCCAGTTAAAACTGGTCGAGCATCCCCATATTCAACTCGCGCACACTGCGTACTCTTCGGATCTGGATGGGGCCAAAAGTCTCGGTCTGAATAATCTCGACAAACCTCAGCTTGGCGAGCTCAAGTATCGCCATAAAACTTAAAATAATATCGAACCGTCGTGAGCCCTTGGGCACGAGCGTAGAGAACTCTATGACTTCTTGCTCTTCTAAGTAATTACCCACCGCGGTGACGCGCTCTCGAAGCGACGTCGTATCTACAGTAATCTGGATCGGCGGTCGTTCCGTACGGTCTAAAGCTACCTTTAGGCAAAGGAGAAGCTGGAAAGTATCGACCGGCTCTAAAGGGGCGTCGAGCAGGCTTTCCACCGGAAGCACTTCGGCGGTGGTTGCGGGACGCGCATAAAGATCGCGATCGAGCCAGGGCATGGCATCGATCTGTTGAGCCGCCTTTTTGAAGCGTTCGTACTCGAGTAGTTGGGCGACCAGCGGCAGTCTAGGATCGTTTTCATCAACGGCCTGTTCATCCACCGGAAGCAAAATTTGGGATTTTAAATGGAGCAGCGTCGTAGCCATGACAAAAAACTCGCCCGCTACGTTCACGTCCGGTTCGAACATCAACTGAAGATGTTCAAAATAGGTCTTACAGATCTGAGCTACCGGGATGTCGTAAATATTGAGCTGCTCTTTACGGATTAAATGAAGGAGTAAATCGAGAGGCCCCTCAAATACGGGGGTTTTTACCCGATAGTCCTCGCGAGAATTGCCGTCCGTTATCGCCGAAAACTTTGGCATGTCGGCGAAAACTGCGTCTACGTGGTTATGACCCTTTGAATCCGAATCCATTGGCATCTATATATACCACTTTTCAGTTCCGTAGTCGCGCGAGCTTTAAGCTAACTCTTTCAGGGCGTTGATTCGACCATCCAGGTAGGGATAAGGGGCCAATAATGCCATGAGTCCAGTGGGCGGCCGCTATTCCAACACGGGTGCCCTCCTTAGAAGGCCTTTTTTATGATCCGCCAGGCCCCGAAAGGTCAGTCATACGTAGCCCTCCAGCCGAGGACCTGAGAAATACTCGCTTTCCTGGCCTCTTCTACACAACTCGCGTTTTGTTTAGCGTCGTCGGTGGGCTCGTTAGTGGCTGGGCTTGTGAGTTTTGAGGGCAAGGCGGCGCTGCATTTAGGCTTTCGGTGATAGGAGTTTCCCCCGTGCTGGATCGTTGCACCGTTAGTATGATAGCGAGTACTAGAATAGTGGTTAGTACCGCTCCAAAAAACAAGAACTGAGATCTCGTGAATTTTGACATGATGGCTCCCCCCGGTTGAACATAAGTCCAGCTTATCAGCCAAAAAAGATAGGAATTTGTCGGCTGAAAGATCGACGTGCACCGTGAGAATTCAGTGCGTAAGGAGTCTTCGTGAAGATCGAGGTTCGCGTGAAGCCCAACGCTAAACGTACGGAAGTGAAACTAATCGAGCCCGGCGTCTATAGCGTCGCTGTTCAAGCGCCCCCGATGGAGGGGAAGGCGAACGAAGCGGTAAGGGAAGCGCTCAGCGGTTTTTTCGAGGTTCCGAAATCTCGTATTACGATCTTACGCGGGGACAAAGGAAAAAAGAAACTGGTCGAGATTAGTAGAGCGTGAGGGTGCTTTAAGCGGCTTTCTTGGGAGGGAACTTGCTGGTTCTAGATTTTCGTGTTCCCCAGCCTCGCATTTTTTGGAAAGGGTAAATGAAACCCCTCGAGAGCGGCGCGGCTAGGGGATAGGCCGCAAGCGGAATCCAGCGGGTCTTTTCTCGAGTGACTTTGCGAAGCACTACGATGGTTAGCATCCGGGCAAGAGCCGATAGGGCAAAAAGAAGCAAATAGGCCCGAGTCTTTCCTGAGAGGACGTCCAGCAAAGAAGCGCCTAGCAAAGAAGCGATAGAGATTACGATGGCGTTGGCGACGTTATAGAAAGTAAGGGCTGCGATTCGGACCTCGTTGTTCATCGTTTCAAAAACCATGAGCACTGTTGCCAATTCGAAAGCAGCCCAGACAAATCCCGTTAATAGCTCGACGACAAAAAGATACCAGAAGTTGGCGCTGAAAAGCCAAAGCAGAGGGATAACGCAAATCCCAACGCCACCAGTCCACAACAAAGCATGAGTCCCATGTTCGCGTCCGCATTTCGCAAGCCATGGATATATCCAAACCCGACCGGCAAAAGCGGCGGCCGTTAAGATCGCAAAATCCGGATAGCTAAACTTAATGTGTTTTAACAGGTACGCCGTGAAATAAGGGGCCGAGGTGTAAACCGCGAACTGGACGCACAGAAAATAGAAAAGCAGCTGAATCACTTTAGGATGCTTCTTTAAAATCCCAAAAATCTCGGAAAGAGCCATCGGCTTGTTGTTAGTTCGAGGCGGAACGAAATCGGTCTGCTTCGACATCAGCCAAGAGCTTACGCCGCGGGCAAGAAAACTTACTCCGAACACAAGCGCAAAGGGCCAGATTTTCCCTGAGAGTTGGCTCCCTTTTAGAAACCATCCGCCGAGGAGAAATCCGAACATCGAGAAAGCTTGGTTCCAACGGTTTCTCGTAGCGCAAAAACCAGTCCGAATTCCCGGCGGAGTCATCGCTCCAATCCAACTATTCCAAGCGGCGCTCATACTCATGCTGGTTCCCCAGTAGATCGCTGCGATTAGAAAAAGCGCCGGAGCGGGAAGGTAACCAAAGAAAGAGGCGATCACTAGAGGAATGAAAGTCAAAGCTTGGACGCTAGAACACAAGACCGCCCAGCGACGATAAGATCTGAAATGGCCGATCATCATGGGGGCGGCCAGTTGAATCATGGCGCCCACGAGGAGGGGAAGTGTGGTGATGAGTCCGCTGTTTACTTCGCCAAGGCCTATCGCGATGACGAAAGCAGGAATATAAGTTTCGCCCAGCCCTACCATGAGGGCAAAACCGATTCCGTCACACAGCGAAAGTTTTACGTCGCGCCTTAAAGTAGTGGCACTTCGGCGACCTTCTTGACGCGAAGAGACAGGAGACTGAGCTATTTTGGGGGCGGCGGACATGCGAAAGAGATAAACCTCAGAGCCTTATCGGCAAAAACGAACCCAGGCTTGGGTTGAGGCACTAAGCATTGGAAATGGTGAACTAAATCCTAATGGGGGGAGGGTTGCTGAAGTCGGGCTAGCAGGCTGCGATAAGTTCGTGTTATATGTCCGCAGAGTGAAAACGCTTTCAAAACTAAGTCTTATCGCCCTTGTGCTGCTGTTCGGGCAGGGCTTTGAGGTCGTTCATAACGTCGTTACTCCGCACGGATTAAACGCTCAGGGCGAGGTGGTTCATACTTTCGCTCACGTTCTTCACCCACAAAATTTAGTTCCGGTAGTGACTCAAAATGTTGAAGAGGGTGAAGACTATCATTGCGAAAGTTTTTGCCTCCAACGCCGTTTTGAACCTTCTCAATTAGCGCTTTTGATAGCGTCGTTAGCTCCCATCTTTGTGGCTCCTGCCCAAAAAGAAGTCGTTCACGTCGCTGATTCTCAACTCATTTATTTCTACGCTCCCAAAAACGGACCTCCGGTCTAGTCCTCTCCCATATCTTCTAACTTTATTTTTTTATTCTCTGTGGAGGAGACTATGTTTCGTTGGTTAGTTTTGTTTTGTGCTCTATTTCTATTCGCTTGTAGCGATGACCCTAAAAGAACCCGGGCAGGCGGGGGCGGTAACTCTGGAGTTTTGGATGGCGTCCCTTTTATGGACTTGGATGGCTTAGAAGCCCCGGGAACCCACGTCTCGGGAACGCGAAGATTAGTATTTACGGAACCGCTTCACTCAAGTCGACGCAATCGCATCAATCTTGAGTTTCGATTCTTGGATCAAAAGACTGGAAAGCTGAGGTTGTCTGTAAATTGCGATCCTGATTTAAGAGATGGGATCGATTTTGAATTCTCTGCCAACGACGACGGAAGCCTTAAAGCCGTCAATCTGCGAGGTAAAACCGTAGTGGGTGATTTCTCGGAGGCCCTTGCTGGTCGGGTGGGAGATCCCGCCGGTTACAAACTGGGAATAGAGATTCACAACGACGAAACTCCGGCGCATATTGTCGTCTTTGGCCTCGATGGCAAGAAGCTCATGGATTTACGAGCCCCCAATGGCTACGAGTCGCTTTATGGATTGGAACTCACTAGCGCCCGCGTGGAAACTGCAGCTGCTACTAAAGCAGGGAAGGATCACTAATGAAAAAGCTTATTGTATTTTGTTGTTTAGGGTTTGGCCTATTGGCTAAGGCGGAGTCCACGTTCGGGGACGGTTCCGGTCTAAATATCGGTGTTAACGCCGATATTTATGGAAACTTTGGCTTGGGTGACTCCCCTGATGCTTTAGGACGATTGGATGTGCGCGAAGCTGAACTTATTGCTTATGCGCCCGTCGATTGGCTTTTTGATGGAGTGGTGAGTCTTGCCGCTCATCGAGAAGCGGATGGACAGAAATTCGAACTTCATGAAGCTTACATCGGATCTTCAAAGTTAATTCCCCGATCGCGTTTTCGAGTGGGACAGTTCTTTTTGGGGGTAGGAAGGCTCAATCAGTTTCACCGACATGACTGGCCTTTTGTATCGGCTCCCAACGTCCAAAAGAACTTTTTCGCGGAAGAGGCCGCTTCTGATAGCGGTTTTGAATATAGCTGGCTTACCCCTTTGCCTTTTTATCTTGATGTCACTGCGGGTATTACGAATGGATGGGTGTATGGCCATTCCGACAATCAAGGAGTAAAGGCAGTGATTCCTACTCACTACTTAAGAGCGGCCACCTTCTTTTCTATGAGTGAGCAATCTCAAGCACAGGTGGGGTTGAACTACGTCGGAAGGAAAGCCAGCGACAATACCGTGATGACGATGCTCGGCCTGGATTTTACCGCCAAGTGGAAGGAATACTCGCAGCTAAACTTCTTTTTACAATCTGAAGTTTGGTATCGCGATATGCATCTGCCCGGACAAAACGGGGAGAAAGCGATTGGGTTGTATGTATTCCCCAACTTAAGAATAGCCAACAATCTCTACGCGGGCTGCCGATTTGATTTCTACTCGGTCCTCAATCTTCGAGATGCCTTTGGAGCCAAGATCAGCAGCTACGATTATGCTGTGGTGCCGACAATTTCTTACAAGACCAGCGAATTTGCCACGGTTCGTTTAGCGATGAACTTTGCGCAAAGTCGACAAGCAGGACAGACGCTATCCACCAATAAAATAATTGAAACCCAAGCCGTTTTCATTTTAGGCGCGCACCCTGCGCATGACTTCTAGAGGATAAACACATGAAAAAAATAATCATTGGACTAGTAGTTTTGTTTGGAATGAAAGCAACCGCTGCGATGAACGTCGTGACATCAACGACGGATTTAGCGTGGATGGCAAAGGAGATAGGAAAGGAGTTAGTCGAAGTGAGCTCGCTTACGCGAGGAACTGAGAACCTCCATTTTATCGACACCGTCCCCGACTACATTCGCAAAGTAGCGGATGCCCAGGTTGTCTGCTTCGTGGGGTTTCAATTAGAAGTCGGTTGGATTCCCAAAGTGGTTGCAAAATCGGGTAACGCGCAAGTGCAACCCGGTGGGAAAGGCTACTGCGACACTTCTAAAACCGTTCAGGTATTGGAAAAGCCGCAAGGGGCGGTCGACCGTTCTATGGGTGATATTCATCCCGGAGGAAATCCTCACTATTGGCTAAGTCCTGTGCATTTGGCGCAGGGCGGACAAGAGATGATGAACTCTTTCATTCGCGTCGATCCCGCCCACATGGCGGCGTACGAAAAAAACTATAAAGAGTTTGTCCAGAAGATGGATAAATTCGAAGCGGAGACAAAAACAAAAATCGCTGCCGTGATAGCTAAGTTTCCCGCTCCCCAAACGATGGAGTACCACAAGGAGTTCACTTACTTCTTTAATGCGTACGGGATCACTTCGATGGGAAGTTTGGAGGAGAAGCCCGGGGTTCCCCCATCAGCGGGAAGAATCGCCGAAGTTTCCCTCGCGGCAAAAGACAAGGGAGTGCATGTGTTGATGGCGGCTCCCTATAGTCAGCGAAATACGGTGGCTAGATTTACGGAACTATCGGGATTGCCGGTCGAGATTATCTCGCCTTGTATCGTTGCTTCCGAAGGGCTCGATTACATCAAGTATCACAACCGAGTGGTGGCGAGTTTCTTAAAGCATTTTGAAAAGCCACCGGCGATAGTACCGGGAACCCCAGCGAAGAAGGCGAGTTAGATTCTTTCGCGTGAAACGCGACAAAATCTAATCAGATTGCTGCTTGGAAATTGTGTAAGAGATTAGAAATCTGATCCATGAGGTTTCCCCCCTGTCTCACGAGAATCGTGCAGGGGGAGGTCTCTTTAAGTTGGACTCCGTCGTTATTGTATTCGACGGTGAGAGGGGTTTTAGTTTTCTTAAGCCATTTCTGGGCGCGCAAGACGAGCTGATAGACATTCTTTTCGGATTTTTCACTTTGATAAAACTCGCCTTGAAATAACTTTTCGAAAAGCTCGACCAGTCCGAACGGACGGTAGAAATCGCTGGTTAAAATCGAAAGTAAGCATTGGATGGGCTCAGGCGGTCTGGACTTCGCTTGGCTCCAATCTATAACAGGGGCTTTTTTGGGCTTCGCTTTAGCTTTGGTTTTTCCTTGTGGCGTTGGAGACTTGCCTAGCCGCCATTCGTAGTTCTCGGGGATCGTAAGGTCAGTAAAGCGCCCTTCGATTTTCTTTTTATAGCTCCGATAAGGAGTTCCATAAAAAAGGTGCGCTAATTTTTTTTCGTCTTTGCGATGGCAAGCGATATGAAAATCGAGATCTCGAATACTCTCCCAGTTTTTCCAAGTCGTAGCTTCCCGGTACAGATCTTGAATCTCATCAATCGAGGGCTTATCCCCGTTGGATAGGACAAAATGGGTGATCCCCATCCACTTCCTAGTGAGGAACCGATCCACTAAATTGCTCTCTGGGAATTGTTCATACGATTTTTCGAAATGAGCGACAGCAGCTTCATATTCGCCTAATTCAAAAGCAACCGTTCCTGCGAGACGCAGAGCCGTACCTGCAAAGATCGCATGGCTCATGAAGAGCGCGGAGGCTAGAACTTCGGTAGTTAGCGTTTGAGCTTCGCTAACCTTTCCTTCGAAGAGTAAGCAGCTCGCAAGATTCAGCTGCCCCGTGCGTCTAGAATATTCGGAGAGCTCTTTTACTTGAAGAAACCGACAGAATAGCGGGATGGCGGCCGGATAGTTCCAATCTTTTATGTGTAACGTTGCCAGAATGGCGACGATCTCTGCAGATCCTTGTAGCAACGGATCAGAAAGCAGATGTCGCGCTTCTTGGTTGGCCCCTACACGAATGAGGCAATAGGCGTACTCTACTTTTTCGGCAGCCGTGACTGTCGCATCCAGCTTTTTGGAATTAGAATAGATGACCGGACGAAGTACCGAGATGCCCAATCCTGGATAATTGGCTCGTCGGCAAAGCGCTGCGAAGTCTACCAGGATCTCTCGCGGGAGTTTTCTCCTCTTTAGATTCACCAGCGCCTTCTGCGCTTTTCGCCATTGACCTGTCTTAATCAAGGAATCGATTTCAGAAGACTGTTGCTTGAATAGATCTGGCACGGTTTATCCTTGTTATGGATGAGGGTAGACCCTAAAGAAGTAAACTGATGGCGAGGTCAAAAGACCAGCCCCGCAGTACTTGATTCGTTCCGACACTGCGCTGATACGTCAGCCCAAAGTCGAAACCACCAAACCAATCTCGATATCCTGAAGGCAAAAAAGTTACTCCCACACTTGTAAAGATGTGGGGAATCCAGAAAGTCTGATTGAGATCCGTATCAACGCTACTTTGATTCGTGATTTGAGTGCCGCTACCAAAGACGGCCCAAGGACGAAGGATCGTGAGTGAGGCCGGCTCATAAGCGACTTTGAATCCTAAAGAGAGAGGGATCCAATCAAGATGAATCATTTCACTTCGGCCGATTCCATTCTTTGTGTAATGGATGACACCCTCTTTGACTCCGAACCCCCCACGAAACGTAGCGTAGCCGCTAAAATCTCCTAGTTTACCGACGCGGCGGTTTACTCCCAAAAAGAAGGTTCGTAATCCACTTAACCCTGAGTAGGGCACGGAAGTGCTTCCTCGAGTCAGGACAAAAGTCGAGGGGCTCAAGATCGAGACTTGGGGAGCTAGCTCTAGAAACGAAGGCGGTTGATACGGCGATGCCGCGGCTTCAGTCGCTGGAAGAGACACGTTCGCCGTGTTTTCCAAGGCAAAAGCCGGGGATGCAAACGTAGCCCAGGCCAGGCTGTAGAGAAGTATTGTTTTCATGGGAAAAGAAAAAGAAAGGTAAGACGGGAACTACTACGTATATTGTACCAAGAATTTTAGTTGGTGCTGCGCAGCATTTTGCTGCGGGTCAGCTTGGCTGTCGTTGCTGGGCCAAAGGTTGCTTCCGTCTTCGCCTTTGGCTACGCCGGGACAAGTCACCCTTCGGGCTCGCAATGACAAAGGGGCCTAGATCGCCTGTTCCTTGGGCAAGACCAACTTCATAAGTCCCAGAGAAGCCAACCCCGCTAGAGTGGCTCCTGTCGCGAAGGCAACTTCAGGACCCCACGATTGCCACAAGAGTCCAAAGAGGAGACTCGCCGGCAAAGCGCCGAGCCCCATGGTCATGGCGTAAAGTCCGTACGCTCGTCCCCAAACCTGGCGAGGGCTTAGAAATGAAATAAAGGTGCGTTCGGGAGCTTCCGTAAATCCAAAATAGATGCCGTAGACGAAGAAAGCGGTGAGGACGACGGTTCTGTCATCAGAAAATCCCATCGTAAGATAGCAAGCGGCGAAAATCGCCCACCCGATCACTATGAGCGGCTTTACTCCAAGCTTCTCACTCAACCAGCCGCTAGCGAGTGAAGTGACCACCTTCACGACGTGAAGAAGCGCCCAGCAAGCCGGAACGAAAGCTATCGGAACGCCTACATCTTTCAATCGCAACAAAAGAAACGCATCGGTCGAGTTACCAAGGGTGAATAAGAAAAGAACGGCGAAATATTTTTTTAGCGGTGCCGGCATTTCGCTCCAGGAGAGAAGCTTAGGCGGAACCGCACTTTTCGCGACAGGGATTAAGTCTTTCTCTTTGGCAAAAGCAATGAAGATGACGGCGAGAATACCCGGAATCACAGTCAGGGAAAAAAGACTTCGGTACTGTCCGGGAGCATAGGCCAAGTATAAAGTAGCGAGTAAAGGGCCAATGACGGCGCCTAAATTATCCATGGCCCGTTGAAAGCCAAAAAGATAACTCGGCGATCTGTCGCCTGCGGTTTTTGCAATCCAAGCGTCCCGCGGTGCCCCCCGAATGCCTTTTCCCACTCTGTCGACAAATCGAATAGCGAGAACCACGGGCCACGATCCGGCTAGCGCTAATACTGGTTTGGCTAATCCAGAAGTGGTGTAGCCCAAAAGGACGATGGGCTTACTCTTTCCCAGGCGATCGGCCCAATACCCAGAGAAAAATTTTAGAACGCTCGCCGTGCTTTCTGCGATTCCTTCAATCAGGCCTAACGACAGAGCTCCGGCGCCCAAGACCTGAGTAAGAAATAAAGGAAGGACGGAATAAGCAGATTCTCCGGCGATGTCTGTGAACAGACTTCCGAAGGAGAGAAAGACAACCGGAAGGGTTAGTTTCGCGCGCAAGTTTTTGTCGATCACGCAGGAACTTCCTTTCTTTTCACGCTAAGAGAGACCCCTGCGATAACGACAATTCCGCCTAAGATCTGAACCAGAAGGACCTGTTCGTGGAGGACTAACATAGAGCAGATCACCCCAAAAACCGGAACGGTGTTCAATAAACTAACGGCAGATCCTGAGTCGAGTCGTCTTAGCCCATAAGTATAGAGAACGAGAGCGATAACCGAACAAAAAGTTCCTAAGTAAAGAATTCCCATTACTGAAGGTGTCGTTACTAGACTCCAGTCGTTGGTTTCGAAAACAGCGAGAGGATATAAAGCTAGCGTTCCGACCAAAGTCTGAAAAAAATTGGTGGTCATCAGAGGATATTTGCTGACCACAGGACGGGTGACAAAATTGTAAAAGGCCCAGCTCACTCCGGTGAGGATAAAAAGAATATCTCCGATTAGTCTCCCCCTTCCAAAGTACTCGGTATCAGCTCCCACGATAATGCAGATTCCGATGATGGCGAGGAGAGCTCCGAAGACTCTTATCCAAGAAAGCTTTACTCGATAAATGAGAGCTTCCAAAAGCATCGTGATAACGGGAAACGATCCCACTAAGAGGGCTCCGTCAGCAGCAGAGGCTAGTTTCAATCCCCAGTTTTCTAAAGCGAAGTAGAAAGTAATTCCAAAAATTCCGCCAGCACCAATTCGGACAAGGTCTTTGAAGTTAGGAAGTACGTACTCCCGCTTAATCACAAGAATAACACCGAGAAAAACGGTAGCGAACGTAAGTCGGACGGCGGCCAAGGTCATCGGACCAAAGGAAACTAACGCAATCTTGGTCGCGACAAACGAAGTGCTCCACAGGAAAGCCGCTCCAAGAACAGCCGAGAAGGCTTGGCCCCAGCTAGGATTTTTCATGGGGTTACTTTGACACGAGTTGGGATAAACGAGGATTAAAAAATCGTAAGCTGAGGGTCTTTGTTAGAGCGCCCAAACGGGATATTCAGGTGCTTGTAAGCGTGCTCGGTAGCCACTCTTCCGCGGCTTGTGCGGTTTAAGTAGCCACATTGAATGAGATAGGGTTCGTAGACATCTTCGATGGTTTCTCTTTCTTCGCTCAGTGCGGAGGCAAGGGTATCCACGCCCACAGGCCCGCCGCCAAACTTTTCCACTATGGTTCGAAGTAGCAGTCGGTCCATCGTATCGAGCCCCTGTTTGTCGACGTCCAACATATCGAGGGCGGCCGCAGCGACTTCACGGGTGATAACCCCGTCTGCTCTAATCTCAGCAAAGTCTCTTACTCGGCGTAGCAAGCGATTGGCGATACGAGGAGTGCCCCGAGATCTTCGGCTAATTTCAAGGGCGCCGTCCATTTCGACTCGGCATTTTA
>JBBQIT010000015.1:0-20262 GCA_038325205.1 Bdellovibrionota bacterium | reverse complement strand
AGTGGCCAACGAGGCTAAAAATCTGTCGTGTATCTCGGCCCCATCCGTTCCCGACCAGTGTTTTTTTCCCCCACCAAAATCAAAGTCCGGTAAGCGGTGGCTTCCTACAAAGTACTCAAGCTCACCCGTCCCGGGAGTTACATCCTGTAAAGCGATCCAGGCGGCTGCTAATTTCATAGGCGAGTCTACCACCACGTAGGCGGTGTCTTGATGAATCGCTTGCTCCGTTCCTCTCTCAAAATTAAGACTTTGGAATAGTAGGGGCGAGGTCTCGAAAAGAATGGTCAAGAAGCGCACGATCCGAGGGGCCAGAAGTGCCTTTCGTACGGCCTCATTGTAGTAGTACAGATCAAGAATTTTAAACGGTTGGTTTCTTAAGTCCCTGTGAATGGGGGTAATGGTATTTAAAATGTCTAACTTGATCTCTGTCCGATTCGTTTTCCAAATCTTTTCGATGAAGCTATTAACTTTGTCCACTACCTCGATAGGAACGGCCTGCTTGAAAATCACGTACCCATTTTCGGCGAACTGCCTAACCTCTAAAGCCTCCGCTTCAGTGACGCGAGTTGAGTCCAATTTTTCTTGAAGCTTGTTTTCAAAATCGAAACGATCGATCCACGTTCCCCCATGTTGGGAAAAATAGGGCTTTTCGGACGACGTGTTTTTTTCTACGGACGGAACCAGCATCCTGGGATTATGGCGACAAACCCCGGGCCCTGCAATTTCCGTTTAGAACGCAGTGTTTCACTACTTGGTACTGTCTCCGGGAAGTAAGTTTTGGGGAATGTCTTTCGCCTGCACCAGCTTGTTGCCGGAATAGTTTAGTACCCAAGCTCTATCAAAAACATCCCCATCCCACTTGGGAGCGTCTTCCCAACCCAACTTTTGAGCGATGTTATCCAATTTTTTATGGGCCCAACAGATCAAGACGACTTTTCCGTCGTAATCTTTGTCGGAAAAGATGTCTTCTACTAGGCCATCCAGCTCATTGCGCGAGAACTTGTTATGTATTTTGAGGTTAAGTGCTTTAGCCAAAGGGGTAACCGTCTCTACAGGTCGGTTGGACCAGTCATCCTCGCTGGGCTTCATGGCGAAAATGGCTACCGGAAGTCCCAGGTTTTTAAACTCCTTATTGGTGAAGAAGAAAGTCGGTAATGCGTAAGCGCGTTGCCACCCTTTTTCGTTAAGCTCGTTCCCGGTGGGTGGCTTCTCCCCATGCCGGATGACGATGACTTGGGCAGGTTTGGCGACAGCGGTTTGGGAAACTATGAGGGCCAGCATTAGAAAAAGGATTCGATTCATTCTGAAGGGGTCTCAAAAGGGCGGAGGTTGGTCAAGGGGGTTAAGGGAATGGACTTTTTTTCCCAGTCCTGCTACCCCTAGGCAATGCCATATCGCTATTTGTGTTTTCTTTTTCTGTTTTGGAACTGCACGTGTGCTCTAGGAGCCATAAAGGGCGGCACGCCAATCGCCGGGGAATGCACTGCGGGATGGAGAGAAGCGGGTTGGGAATTGGTCCCATTCCCCGACACCAACGCCCAATATCTTAGCTACCAGTTTCGTATCCCGAAGGGACGAAAGCTATCCCTTCACATTACGGGTAAAAGACCTGTCGCTCGCTACTTTAGTTTCGTCGTTTACGATCAAAAAACAGAAAATTCCACTTCATGGACCCTAGACGAGGCGATTCCATCAGCAGGCCCTTCCGGAGACGTTTCGTTGTGGGCATACTCTTCAGGGGTTTCCCAAGCGCATGTATCTAGAGGCGGTAGACTTCGCAGAAGAATAGCCGCAGCGTTTGCCCCTGCGCCTCAAACCAGCATTCGCAAGGAGTCCTCCGCTCTTCCTATGCGAAACACAGCATATCGGGGAGCGGGTTCCCTCCGTTTAAAATCAGCTACTTTGGCCAATAATAGTCGTGCGCTCGTGCTTCCCTTCGATTCCGAGAACGACCAGGTCGTAGATATCTGGTTTCGCAGCTATCTAGATAACCAAAGTCTCGTTCCCCCCCAAATTTTTGCGTATGAGGGCGACACCTTACAACCGGCTGAATGCCCCCCTCTCGACCAAAAGGACTTTAGCATTGCGACTGACGGATATTCGGGAGGCCTGCGCCGCCCGTCGAAGTATTTGGAAGCCAAAGTACCTTTACCACCGGATGACGGCGCAGCCCACATGTTTGCGCCCAACTCGGCTTCGTTGGGGGACAACCCTCACATTCGCTACCTATCTTTGAGAATCCCCGTAGTTCCAGGGGATGGCCTTTTCAAGAGGATACAGCTGAGAAAACGTGGTCTGCTCCAGAAAATTGGAGATGTGAGCATACTTAAATTTCGCGTGCCCTCGGTTCCTGGGCAGATAGAAAACCCAGATGTCCGTTATTGGTCACTATGTCTATCGGGGTCTGACACCAGTACTAGCGCTTGCATCGCCGATAACAATGTACACTTATCGAAGGATGGCCAGGGTAACACGGTCGCGGTAGTGGTCATTGGTCCGCCTACTCAAGACCTTGCCGACAAGATCGATGCCCTCGGTTTTAATTATCTCGATCGCTCAAAGCATTTGGTCCCCATCGTTTTCTATCGTCAGATGTTAGCCAGACCAGATTTTGAAGGAAGGATCGCAAAGATCGAACCGCTCCCCATCGATGTCGTTAAAAATCAACAAGACCCTTCCGTTTATTTTGCCGACCGCTATATCGGTGAGTACGCCCCAACGGGAAAGCATTGCTGGTCACAGGAATTTTTGGATAATTTATGTGGGATGCCGGAGCTAGCGGATTTGAAACCTTCGTCTCATTGGTAGAAGAGTAGCGGCGACCGCTCTAAGGATATTTTTGCAAGAATCTCGTCTAAACATCAGGCACTCGCCGGTGGAAACGATTTTTAAGTACCCATAATAATAGGCAAGACCCCTAAACCCAGAGCCATTAAGCCCTGTATACTTCCTGTGCTGAACCCTAGAGCCCTAGAATCACACCGCAAACTCACTGAAGGCTTGGACCGCCGGCCAAACTATCGCCAACTATTTACGAGAGTAAAACCCGTCAAAGGGATTGGCAGAGCTATAGACTGGAATCGCCGAGCAATTTCTGAAAGTCGCGGAAAACCGACATTTGGCCAACCGCTTGCAAAGTAGTCCTGCGAGCGCCGACGAAACAATAATCCTGAGGTACCTATGAAAATGCAAAGTCTAGTTGCGCTCGCTCTGGCCACATTAACGCTACCCATTTTTTCGGGCCAGGCCTTTGCGCAGGAATCCTGCCCGGTCATGGAAAACATCTACTACTCCGTGGATCGCGTCTCGGATAATCTGAAAGAGACTCGTTTTGGTCAGGAGCCAGAACTCTTAGCCTCTCAAATCTTAGCCCAAGCCGCGCAGGACGAAATCCTCGCCGCAATGAGGGCGCAAAACTGCCAGCGTCCGGCAAACAACAACCCCATTCCGAATATCCTCAGAGGCACCTATCAGGGCAATTGCCCGGTGGTACACTCCGCTTTAGATCATATCTCGGCGGCGTTGCTCAATTTTAAGAACACGCGGCTGGTCTTTAGACCGGCGTTAGTGCACCCTGAGTCTTTACTCAGTCAATCCAGCGCTCTTTTGCGAGCGATGGGAGCCAATAAAGGCTGCCAATAAATTCGTAATTTATAAGTAATTCGCTAGTCCCCACTTTCGAATCGGAAGTGGGGATTTTTTTTGGGGTAAAAAGGGACTAAGGGTTAATCCTTATGGATTAAGCTTTAAGGATGAATTTTGCCGACGGCAAAATTCATAGCGGGCGACCGGGTTTGAACCGGCGACCTACACGTTGGCAACGTGTCGCTCTAGCCAACTGAGCTACGCCCGCACATAAAAGAAAGACTTAGCCTTTTGTAGCTCGTTGCCTTCGTCACGTTCGCGACTGCGTCGTCATTACAACGGTCGCTACGCTCCCTGGGGCCAACTGAGCTAAAGCTCATCTCTCGAAGAGGGAAAAGCTACGACTTTTTATGCCTAATGGCAACGCTAAGATTAAGGGTAGGGTTAAATTTAGGGTTAATTATTGGCCTAAAGGGAGGACCGGAAACACTATCTGTTGAGGAGAAGGGTAGGCAGCCGGAATTCCCATGGGGACGAAATTGGCGGTCAAAAGCTCCGTAGGCGGGGCGGGTAAGCGTCGGGTGGGGACCGATTCGCAGGGGCCGCTGAACACCATCGTATCGTTTTTCTTTTCTACTTTTAGGTTTAAAGCGGTAGCGAGTTCGTCCATCACGGCTTCCACGGTTTTGGGCTTAATCGGCCCCTCTTGGGGCCTGCCAAAACTCCAGTCGATTCGCTTTTCGGCGCATTCACCGGGGATGACATAACTTAAAGACCCGAGCTGCCCTTTCAACTGCTTAAGTAAATCTCGTAGCGGCACGGACTGCGCCATAATCGACATTACGTGAGTGTGGGTATCGTTTACTACGGTTTCCAAAAAGCCCCCCACAGCATCGTTGGGGCGAGTGGCATAGAAAGACGATCGACCACGGGTTCGCACGCGGCCATTTAAATTTTGAATCATCGTGGTTAAGGCGCCTTGCATGGGAACGGCGACGTCATCTTGAGTCATGACATAAAAAACGACTTCATTCCCGAAAGTGCGAATTTCAAAAGGGACCATGCGAAGTTGTTCAGAGTTTTGTAAGCTTTGGGCGAACTGTTGGCGGACTAGGCTCTGCGACCTCACTAAAAGTTCAGGAGACGGCTCTTGCACTGCGAACTGAATAGCCGACATGAACTGAGCATTCGGCGACTGGGCAAAGGCCAGTGAATGAAAAATAACTACGAGGAAAACAGGTTTTAAACGTAATACATTCATTTTTGGTCTGTCGTTTCAAATTCAATACTTTGAAGCAGTTCAGGTTGGATGTAGTGCACTTTGATGCGGTTCTTATCTTCCATTCTAATCTGAGCGAAGGGAATGGTGGCTGCGGCGTTGCTCAACTCTTTCCCTCTATCCATTCCGGAATACCGTCCCCATAGTACGAGACTGAAGACTCCGACGAGGGCAGCGACGACTCCGCCGCGAAATAGCCATCCTTCGGCTAACCAAACTAAAGGACTAAAACTTTTACGGGGTTGCGATTTGCTTAATTTCCAACCCTTCAAGATAAGCGTCTCATCTTTTTGAAGGCTGGAATAGACGCGAAGCAAAGAAGAAGTGACTTCAGGTTCCGGCGTAAAAAAGGCCGACCATTTTTTTTCTAAAATTTGAGATCGTTCACGGCAGTTCTGGCAGGTGGAGAGATGGAGCTTGTGTTTGAGCCGACGGGTTAATGAGATCTCTTTTGGAATAGAAACAAATTCCAAAAGGCCTTCGGTCTTAGGACAATTCAGGAGCCGCATAGCTTCCTCCATCTTCAACATTGGGCAACAGCCGGTCCGCGAACTCCGACATCAGCGTTCTCTTGGCGCGCACGTATGCTTGGCGCGAAGCCTGTTCGGATATACCCACCTGAGTGGCGACCTCACGGTGAGACAACCCTAGGCCGTCTCTTAACCAAATTATCTCTGAATCTTTTTCGGGAAGCGAGTCCATCGCAATGGCCAATTCTCGCATCTCAACCGCACGCTCCTGACGGAGGTTCTGCTTGCTGTCCTCTAAGTCAAACATGTCGTCTATGGGGACATGGACTCTGGAAGCCTGCGGAGTGCGCGCGACTTTATCGATTAGGCAGTGCTTCACGATGCGAAGCAAATACGCCTGCACCGCTAACTCTTGATCGGATTCGAGTCGGTCGAGGTTTACTAAAAATCGTACGTAAGACTCTTGCAAGATATCCTCTGAAAGGGGTCTGTCGCCGTTTGTTTTCCACAGCAAAAAGCGCATTAAACCCGGCGCTGTCTTTTCATACAGCGGCAGAAAGGCGGACTGGTCCCCATTCCTTAGGCGATGTAGCCATTTTCCGAGATTGTTCTGCAACTTGTTATCCCTTTCCATTCCCCCGAAGACACTCACTCTACAGCTAACAGACGTCTTCTGGATTCCTCTTGTGACAAATATAGTCCTTTTTAGGTAAAAGGGAATTGATGCATAGCAGGGTCGAAAAGGTATTCGTTACCTTTCCGACCTCGCTTTCGAACCGTTCTAGGAAATGGTCGAAAAGGTAACGAATACCTTTTCGACCCATTCAGGGAAAGGCGATTAATGAGTAAGTTCGCGGTGTTGTTTGATTTGGATGGGACGCTCGTTCATAGCTTGCCGGATATTGCTGGGGCAATGAATGTCGTACGAGAACAGGAAGGATTGCTTCCCATTTCCGAAGAAGCGACGCGTCGATTTATCGGCAAGGGAGCTGACCATCTGATTCGCGGCTGCATCCCGGAAAGACCGGAGAGCGACAACGAGAGGCTTACCAACGCTTATAGAGACTATTACTTTGAGCATCCCCACCGGTTTGGACATTTGTACCCCGGGGTGGAAGCGACCTTGGAACGCTTGAGCCGCCAAAAGTCGGTGGTTTTGGGTGTTGTTACCAATAAGCCCTCAAAGGTCGCCGATAAGACTCTCGACTACTATCTCCCCCAGATCACTTTTGCAGCAGTTATGGGTCCGGAACGCGTTAGCCAACGAAAACCAGAACCCCAGCATCTCTTAGAAACCCTCGGGCTTCTCAGTATAGCTCCCGATCGGGCGTGCTTTGTTGGGGACGACCCGGTCGACATGGCTTGCGCCGATTCCGCGAACGTTCGCTTTTTTGGCGCAGGTTATGGCTTCGGAGGAGTGACGGCCCAGGGACGGCAATTAGCCAACTTTTCTGAGCTTTTAGGTCATCTAGAGAAACTGATCGGGGAAAAGTTTGTCTTATGATATGAGTCCTGACGTGAAAGAGAATTTAAAAGGGCTAACGGTTCAGGAGATGGAGGCGAAGTCTGTCGAGATCGGCCACGCCCCTTTCCACGGCCGACAGCTCTTTCGTTGGATCAATCAACGTAAAGTAAGCGACTTCTCTTTGATGACCGATCTGAGCAAAGACTTCCGAACTAAGCTAGCTGAGAAATTCTATCTTCCGCAGGTAACCGTCGCGACCAAAGAAGAGTCTAAAGACGGCACGATCAAGTTCTTAGTGGGCCTTGAAGACAACGAAAAGGTCGAAGCGGTCTACATTCCTTTTGAAGACCGAAACACTCTCTGCATTTCGACTCAGGTCGGCTGCAAAATGGGATGTACTTTTTGTGCTACGGGCTACATGGGATTCACCCGCAACTTAAAAAGTTGGGAGATGGTCGATCAACTCCTTCATCTGCCTACGCCGAAAGAGGTTTCGAACATCGTTCTTATGGGAATGGGCGAGCCCTTAGATAATTTTGACGAAGTAATGAAAGCGATGGCCATCTTTCAAGATCCGATGGGCCCTAAGATAGGAAAACGACACATCACGCTTTCCACGGTGGGACTCACGAACAAGATTCAAAAATTTGTCGATACTAACTTAGGCAATCTAGCGATTTCGTTGCACGGCACGACCGACGAACAGCGAGCGCTTATCATGCCCGTAAATCGCAAGTATCCCATCGCAGGACTCATGGATTGCTGTCGCAACCTAAAATTTAAATCCCGGCGACGAGTTACTTTTGAGTACCTTTTGATTCGTGATTTTAATGACAGCGATGAAGACGCTTATCGATTGGCAAGTTTAGTCTCTGATTTTCCCTGCAAAATAAACTTGCTGGCGTACAACGAAAATCCCTTCATCGATTTCAAACGACCAAAAGACGAACGGATCATCGCATTTCAGAATATTCTGTTAAGCAAAGACTTAACGGCGACCTATCGTTTAAGTCGAGGCAGAGACATTGCTGCGGCTTGTGGTCAGTTGAGAACCGCCGAGACCACGAACAAAAAAGGAACTCCCGCTCAACGAGCTGAGTTGGCTTTTCCCGCAGCATCTTTAGCCGCCCACTGAGCCGCAAGGGCTAACTCTTTCTCCCTAGTTTCAAAAAGCTTGGCTTCATCGCCTTTCCAGCAATCTCGAAACCAATTGGCAGTGAGGCGAGAAAATTTCGTCCACGAAGTTGGCATGAAGCCTAAATCCATTTTCGCCGCCGTGATGTCTGGAATCCAATTGCGGTCCATCGCATAAGGGCCACCCAGATCACCGGCGACTTCGAAAGGCACCGAGACGTATTCCGGACTCTTTCCCAAAATAAGGGCGCTATCATCGATAAAATCTCGCAAAGTGATAATTTCTGATTGCGCTACGTTGTAAATGCGTCCCAGAGCGATAGGGCGTTCGATGAGAGGAATATAGGAGTGAGCGACATCTTGGCTGAACCCGAAGCGAGTGGAAGCCACTCCTCCGAAAGGAAGGATGATAGGTCCCCCTTTCATGAGCCGGCCTAAATACCAAAATCCACGATTAGTGAAGTCATTGGGTCCGTAGACAATGGGCGGTCGAATGATTGTCCAAGGTACCGCATCTTGCCGAATGAGTGCTCTTTCCGCTTCCATCTTTCCGCGAGCGTAAATCCAATGAACATTCTTGTTGTCTTCTTCAGGCGGATTGAAATCGAAATCCACAGAGTCTTCCATGAGCGGTTGCGCATGCTCGGCATGCGCAAAACGATAAACGGAAATGGTGCTTGTGAGAATGTACTGTTTTATTTTGGGAAAAGTTTTTAAGGCTTGCTTAACGGTGGCCGCGTCGTAAGCGATGTTATCGATGACCACATCCCATTGGTCCGTTCGAGCCGCCCGCTCAAGATCTTCTGGCTTGGTTCGATCGCCTTTAATGTGTGTGAAGCGGCTAAGATCCTCGGGCATTGAATTGCCGCGAGTGAAGAGTGTGACGGAATGGCCGGCATCATCTAAGAAGCGAGCAAGATCTCGACCAAAAAATTGCGTTCCCCCGATTAGTAATACTTTCAAAGTACAACCCCCTAATTGCCCGTAACGCTTGGTGCAAGACGACGGGCTATTTTACATCTGGGTATTTGGTGCGAAGCTCTTGGAGCTCGCTCGACCACTTTTCCCATTCGATCATGAGATTGTGAAGCTTGGATTCCAATCCGGCAAGTCGCTGGGAGGCATCGCTTGCTCCACTGGCATGGATGGCGTCTTTCTCTTTTCCGATGCTTTCAATCTCTTGCTCAGCTGTTTGCGACTTACGTTCGAGAGATCGCATTTGATTCTTCATCTTCTTGCGATCTTCAAACGAAAGGTCGCTCTTCGGCGTTTTCGCAACCACCGGAGCTTCGGCAATAGTAGAAGGTTTTCTACGACCTTCGTTGTGACGAACAAACTGAGGATACTTCGCGAAGAAACTATCCAAATCTCCGATGTGGTCAGTCAGCTGGTGATCCGCGGTGAGATAGATAATCCGATCGGCAACACCTTCCACGAAATCGCGATCATGCGATACGAAAATAGTCGTGCCTTCAAACGTGTGCATCGCGTTCTTAAGCAATTCTTTCGTCTCTACGTCCAAATGGTTGGTGGGTTCGTCGAGCAGACAGACGTTGATCGGAGTGACCAAAATTCTAAGTAGCGCTAGACGCGCTCGCTCACCGCCGCTTAACACTTTAGCTTTTTTCATCGAAGCTTCAGTGCCAGGGAATCCAAAAGCGCCTAACCATCCACGAAGCTGCTCAGCACTTACGCCTTTGGCTCGGAAGGCCAAATTGTCTAGGAGGGAGTCTTCTAGCGACAGCTCGTCTAACTGATGCTGTCCGAAGAAACCGTCTTGCACACCACTGCCTCGTAGAATTTGACCTGAGGTTGGTTTAAGCCGTTCCCCAATCATATTGAGAAGCGTCGTTTTTCCGGCTCCGTTATCTCCGATGATAGCGATACGTTGTCCTCGCTTCACATCCATCGACACGTGCTTCAAAATCCAAGGAGCGTCTTCAGCGTAGCGGAAACTTAAATCTTTTAGCGAGATCGGAAATCTAGAACCCGGTTCAGAGAGACGGAAGCGAAAGTTGAGGTTGTAGTTAAATCCTTCGACCCGCTGCAAGCGATCTTTGAGCTCGGCGAGCTCCTCTTGAAACTTTTCTGCGGCCTTCATCTTGCTCTGGGCGCGAGCTGCGGTATTGGCTTTGGCGCGGAACTTCGCTGCAAAGTCTAAATTCTCTTGGATCTTTCTTTCCGTACCTTCAATCGTCTTTTCTAGAATTCGTCGGTCATCTACCAACGACTCACGGAAAGTTAAATAATCTCTTTGGTGAGTTCGGAAATAAAATCGTCCGCCGTGCAATATCGCAAGACTGTCCGTGGTCCTTTTCTGTAAGGCCACGTCATGGGTAACGAGGACAAGACTTCCTTCATACTCATTGGTCAAAAACTCTTCGAGCCACTGAATCGAAGAAATGTCCAAATGGTTGGTAGGTTCGTCGAGTAATAGAACTTCAGGCTTCTCTAAGAGCGCTGCTGCGATAAAAAGACGCAGTAACCAACCGCCGCTGAGTTGGCTCATGGGGTTGTCCATGAGCTCTTTGTTAAATCCTAGACCGCTAAGGATCTTTCGGATCTCCCATTCTCTTTCTTCATCCGAGATATCCAAATGGATCTCATCTTCGTCCAGATGAGCGGTCAGCTTGTGCTTGATGAAATCGACCGAGGAGATGGTGTTCTCCTTTTGCCCCTGAGTTTCCAGGACGGCCGAGTCTAAAAGCGACTGATCTAAGTAACCAATCTTAGGCTTCCTTGACCCAACGATATTGCATTGGCCTTCGTTGGATTCCCCTTTGCCCGATAGAATTCTGAGCAAAGTGGACTTACCTGAGCCATTGCGTCCCGCCAAAGCCACGCGCATGCCTTCATAAAGCGTCCAATTAACGCCTTCGAATAGTGCTCTGCCGGGGAACCGAACCCCAATATTTTCCAAGACTATTTGTGCATTCATGAAAAAATCGAGAAGGGCGGGGTGTTAGTTACGAGAATCATGGGATAGTTAATTAGCAGAATCGGCCTTAGATGTACACCTCCGCGACTTTTAGTATACTTCGCCTGTGCCAAATCCTATTTCAGCGAAAAGTCTTCCTAAAGTGGTAATCATCGGCGGCGGTTTTGCGGGGCTAAAAGCCGCCAAAGCCTTGGGGGACGCGCCCGTGACAGTGACTTTGGTCGATAAAAGTAATCACCACTTATTTCAGCCGCTGCTGTACCAGGTGGCTACGGCAGGCCTTTCGCCGGCTGACATTGCTTGCCCCATTCGCAGTGTATTAAGCGAGCAGAAGAACACAGACGTCATCCTGGCCGAGGTGACCGGGGTAGACACCGAAAAGCGCCAAGTGCTTACGAACGGCGACCCTCTTACCTACGACTATTTGATCATCGGCACCGGCGCCCGGCACGGCTACTTTGGGCACGAGGCCTGGGAGAAATTTGCTCCTGGCATTAAAACGATTCCCGATGCCATTGCGATTCGTCACAAAGTCCTGATGGCCTTCGAAGCCGCGGAGAAGGAAAAGGATGGAGCAAGGAAATCGACTCTGCTGACTTTCGTTTTGGTCGGAGGCGGTCCTACGGGAGTGGAAATGGCTGGCGCCATCGCAGAACTGGCCCATCGGGCTTTGGCTTCGGATTTTCAGAACATCGACCCCAGAGACGCTAAAGTGATCCTTTTGGAAGCCGGACCCAGAATCTTGGCCTCTTTTCCCGATGATTTAGCGGCTAAGGCCCAGGCAGAGCTAGAACGATTGGGAGTCACGGTTAACACTTCGGCGCGAGTTGAAGAGGTGACCGCTGAAGGCGTTTTGGTTAATTCCCAATGGATCTATTCCCCGACCGTTATTTGGTCTGCCGGTGTTGTGGCCTCGCCGGCCGGAAAATGGCTTGGAGCCGAAACGGATCGCGCAGGAAGAGTGGTGGTTCAGCCAGATCTTAGTGTTCCCGGCCATCCCGATATTTTTGTGGTGGGCGATGCCTGTTCGGTCCCAGGGCCCAGTGGAAAGCCGTTACCTGGTGTTGCTCCGGTAGCGATGCAGGAAGGGCGCTATGTCGCCAATCTAATCGTTAGGCGTTTAGAGGGCGAGAAAGAGACGCCTCCTTTTCGTTACTGGGATAAAGGAAATTTGGCGACCGTAGGAAGACGCTTTGCGATTGCTGACTTGGGCACGATACGACTAAGTGGCGTGCCTGCTTGGTTAGCCTGGATAGCCGTTCATATCTATTTTTTGATCGGATTTAGGAACCGCGTGATGGTAATGATCCAGTGGGCTTGGGCATACTTTACGTTCCAGCGGGGCGCCCGACTGATTACGGACTCTCGGTTGAATTCTGATAGGGGAGAAGTCGAATGAGTATTTTGAAAAAGGATGAAGTGCTCAGCATTGAGCAGGTGGCCCCCGGCGAACTTAAAGTTTCGGTGAAACGAGATGAAGAATCCAAACACCTTCTCGCCAGACGGAGCCACGACATCACTGGTGCCCTTCGAGCCCTACGTTTCGCTCTGGAAGCGTTGCAGTCCGGATATAAATTTGATGATGAGAAACGAGACGCCAAATTGGCGTCGATGGATAGAGCGCTTGCGACTTTAGAAAAAGAGTCGGAATATCTTAAACTTTTATTTTTGGCTTAGTCCGACAAGGTTTACGAGGTCGTTCAACGGAATAAGCTCCTTGTGAACGAGCGCTTTCAATCTTCCCGACAGAGTGCTTCGAGAAATACCAATCGCTTTAGCCAACTGCCTTAGCGACAGCTTTCCCCGACGTTCCGTCAGCTTTTTAGTGAGTTCGAGAAGCAATCGATCCGAAAGAACATCAAACGAAATGGCCTCTGTATTTTCAAAACGAATAATAATTTCATCGGGACGGCCAATCGTTCGCGCCATGCGCTCGATAGGGCGGACCACCGAAGAAGGCGTCGTGAGGGCAAGATCCCCTTCGACTTGTTCGGACTCTTCGTTAGCCTCTTCCATCTGTTTCCAAATTCGTTCTGGAATTGCCAGAGGAGTGAGCAACTTGTTGACGTGAAGTTCAGTCATGGCTCGCAAGCAGTTGCGAAGCTCTCGAATGTTTCCCGACTTCCAGGGAAGACTAGAAAGTACTTCGAGCGCGGGCTCGCTGATATCGTAAGGGCCACCAGGCATTACCGCGCAAAAGTGGCGAACCATCGATTCGATTTCGTCGGTACGATCTCGAAGCGGTGGAAGATCGATTTCCGCTTCACAAAGACGCTGCCATAAATCCTTTCGGAACTTTCCTTGTTTCACGAGCAAAGGGAGCGGCTCGTGAGTCGCGGAGAGTACGCGGACTTGAATTGGCTTCGGCGCCGTCGCACCGACGCGCAATAGCTCCTGATTTTCCAAAACTCGAAGCAACGCCACTTGAGCAGAAGAACTAAGACTTGCGACTTCATCAAGAAAGATCCAGCCGCCGCTGGCTGCTTCAATTAAACCTTTTTTGTCAGTCAAAGCACCCGTGAAAGCGCCGCGGACATGTCCAAAAAGTTCACTCTCTAAAAGCGTAGGAGCGATGGCGCCACAGTTCACTTTTACGAAGGGCATCGACGAGCCTAAGTAGTGAGAGAAAAGATCAGCTACCATTTCTTTACCAGTGCCTGATTCTCCATGAACGTGCACAGCAGAAATAGCGGAGCTAATAATCTGGGGAATGCGTCGAGACGTGCGCTCTAAAGTGGCGCCAGCAAACTTAGGAGATTTTCGTCCCGAAACCGAAGCTTCCACATTGGCGATTCCAATTCCTCGTTTGAGTTTCGCTAATTTATAAGAATTTTGAACCCGAAGACTGAGTTCTCGTTGATCGGTCCGCTTCGATAGAAAATCATCCGCGCCTAAGTTTAAACATTCGGCGATAGTGCTGACGTCGTCCATTGCGGAGCACATTAAAATCACAGTATTGGGAAGTGCTGCTCGAGTCTGCTGCACGAGCGAAACTCCGCCTCGCACCGCTTGGTCGATATGAATGTCTAAGATGATGACGTGGGGCTCGGGGATTCGTGCGATTCGGCTTCGAAACTTTTCTAGGTTGTCGATAGACTCGACTTCAAACTCGGCGTCGATGGCGTTGTTGCCAAGGGCATTGGCAAATCGTTCTAATTCAAAAATCTCGTCATCTAAGTGGAGAACTCTAAGAACGTTTCGCAACTTTTGGGAAGCTTCAGAATTTGCCATAGTTTCCTTTTTGACTGGATGCGGCATAATACACGAATATTCAAAAACCACAATGTTGTTAATGGGTTAGCGATTAAAAAGGCTGGAATATCAACAGCTTCTAGTCATCCTCAATTATCGACTTAAGTGCCCTTTCCAATTCAGGTAGGAGGGGGCTTAAATGTTTGAGGTCGATTCCCATGCCTTTGGCGGCTTCTTTGTCACTCTGAGGACCATGTCCGAAGAGATGAGCCATGTACCTTTGAATCACTTCTGGCTGGCGGGCTATCATTTTTTGTAAGTCGATGGCCAGATCCCGGTTCTCTTCGGCCATGTGAAAAAGATGTACGATATGTTTCGCCCGATACTCGCCAGGAGCTTCTTTCATTGGGGCCGAAGCCGTTTCTGGTTTGGCGGCAACCCCACCCATCTCTCCAAAACTCTCTAAGCTCTTAATCTTGGCAAGGGCCTTCTCTGAGAGCTGAAGCTGGTAATCGCCCCAGTCCATCACGGCATCTTTAGCTTGTTCCAAAAGAAATTGAAGGGTCGTGACTTGAAGACGACTGGATTCTGGCGAGACTGGATTTTCGATCTCAATCACGGAACGGCATTTACCCAAACGGTCTAAGATGGCCTGCGGCACCTTAATATCGAATAAAGCGTTTGAATCTACGACCTCTTCGACATCGGGCACACTTGCCCCGACAAACACCATTCCCGTGCTTTCATCGGAGTCGGCAAGTTCAGGATGTTTTTCGAGAAAGTTGGAAAAGGCTTCTGAGTAGCGGTTTTCGAGCTGTTGAATCTGTTCGATAGTGAGAGCGGTGTAAATGTAGTACGTCCAGGCCATGGGGGGCCTATCTTAGCCAGATTCGAAAAAATTATGGAAGAAAAAAAACCTGGAATCGGCGTGGGGCGTTTTATCCGGCTTCGCTCCGTGAGCTACGCCGGGATAGATCGCCACCACGCCGCCCGTAATAGTTATTATCAATCCGCTAGTTTAAGTTTGGTAACGCCAGAGACGACTCTTGTGAAATCGCCCGTCGCTAGATCCGTAATTACGTTAAGAGCGCTGCCTTTCAAGAACACCACCGCTCCATCGGCGACATTAAGCTGAGTCACTCCCGATGAGATTCTAAGCGCATCTCCCGTCTCGAGATCGGTGACGAGGCCTAGCGTATTCCCCTTCAGGTAAGCGACCACTCCCTTGGCCACGGCATAGTCGGTGACGTTGTAACCGACTAGAACTGGAGCTGCTGGGTCAGCTGCCACGTAGAGCGTGCTACCGCTTTTACGATACGCGATAGTGCCTTCTGCCATCTTCATATCCGACACACCGTAGTCGACCGCCACGTAACTGCCCGTCGCTAGATCGGTCACCACGCAGAGGCTCTGGCTGAGCGAGAACGCCACCGTATTTTTCACCACCGAGAAGTCCGTCACCGATGAGGCGACGTGAATCGGATCTCCGTTGGGACTTGTCCCTAGTAAGTAAAGATCGCTGCCTTTGAGAAACGCACCCGTAGCCGCCGTAGCTAGGTGCGCCGTGGTTACGAGGGCTAGTGCGCCCAAGATAACCAAGGGCCGAAATGTTCGGAAAGTTCGAGATAGAGTCATGGTCACCCCCCAGTGAGAATCCTGGGCAATTCCAGGATTGAAACCCGTCTCCGTCGCCGTCAGAGCGGGTCTCGCTACTTCAAGAGTGCAAGGGGGGTGCCATAAAAAAGTGAGCTTTGTGAAGGAGAGTGGTTTCCTCTTGTCCTATAAGATTGGTCAATGAGGGGGCAAAGTGACCCCGAGACACGGATAATTTGTATAGGGTGCGTCGAGGCTTTTTTACTCGGCAATAAAAAACGGCGCCCGAACCGTTAGATTCGGGCGCCGTGTCAGATCAACAAAGAAAGAGTAGGGACTAGGCTGCTTTCAAGAAAGCAGTGCGGGTCGTGCCCGTGCCGGTCCAACGACGTTTCATTTGCGTGTATTTGCGTTCGTCGCGGTTAAAGGCTTTCTTGGCCGTCGAAGTGTGACGGGTGAATAAGCGTTCCACGTATCCGCAATATCGGTTGTTGAGATGCGCCGTTACGAATCGTCCGTACCAGGTCTTGGAACATTTTGGTCCGACTTTATATTTTTTCGAGAACTGTCGGATTTCGCGATTCATGATGTTGTACCAGGTGGTTGCTTCGCTTGAGTGCACGAAATTTCCAACGAACGTAGTCTTGCCAGCGAATACGAAGCCAACTTCGAATCCATTGCCAGCCGTTTTCAGGTAGGTGCGGCAGGTCGTGGTGCCGCTACGATAGGTCTTGGTCTTCTTCATTAAAGAATCTCCTTAAAGGTTAACTTGCCTCTTTTGTTCGGCACGCCACTAAGAGATCTTGAGAAAATCACCGTTATTTTTTTATGCTTTCGAGGACCTACCCCGCATTCTTTTGCCGCGCGTTAGTGAACGACTACTAGTAGAATAGGCTCCATGAAGACCAAGTTCACTTACACCACGGATGACCGGCTGGAGCTGTTACGAAGGCTGGTTGAGATTAACTCCGGCACCAAGAATATTTCTGGCGTGAATCAGGTACAAAGACTTCTGCGCCCCGAACTGAACAAGATTGGATTCACGACAAGCTTAATTCCCAACCCGAAGGGGCCCGATGTTTCGGGCGAACTACTGCTGGGAACGATTGCAGGAAAAAGTCCTAAGTTCATCACGTTTGTAACGCACGCAGATACGGTATTTGAACCCCGCTCGACGTTCCAAAAATTTTTACTTTCTGAGGAGGGGAACAAAGCGGTTGGTCCTGGCGTCATTGATGACAAGGGCGGCATAGTAGTGGCGATGAAGGGGATCGCAAAGTATTTAAGCTCCGGTCAAACTCCTCTTTTCTCACTGCGATTTCTCTGCGCGCCTAGTGAAGAGACCGGATCTCACGGTTTTTGGGAAAGTTTTGCGGGCTACGGCAAAGACTCGATTATGGTGCTGGGGTTTGAACCTTCCCTCGATAACGGATCCATCATCGAGAGTCGAAGGGGGAATCGCTGGTACCACATCGAAGTCGAAGGGAAAGAGGGGCATGCCGGACGAGCGCACCGCCAAGGGATCAACGCGGGCCATGAGCTTGCCATTAAACTCGACGAGCTTCAGCGCTTGACCGATTACAAAAAAGACGTGACCGTGAGCATCTCTTCGCTTTCCGGAGGTACCGACAAATACAATGTGATCTGTGGACACGCCGAAGCTAAGATCGACGCCAGATTTTCCGAGAGAAAAGCGGGCGACAAACTTCATGCGAAGATCGTAAACATCTTAAAAAAGGTTAATGTTCGTTCTGCTGACGGGAAGAAGCCTTCGAAAACCAAATTTCGCGTGGATAATGACTGTCCCGCCTTTAGCACTTCTTCCCAATCGGTTCCTTTGATTAAGGAATATCTAGCCATCGTGAAAAAGATCGAGGGCAAGGGTGTGAAAAGCGAACCTTCCGGAGGCGCTGCCGATGCTAACGGCATGAGCCGCGACGGACTTATCATTATCGATGGCCTTGGAGCCAGTGGGGGAGGGATGCACACATTGCAAGAGTTTGTAAAAGTCTCGTCTCTTTACACGAGAGCGGAAGCCTTAGCGCAGTTTCTTTCCCATTCGAGCGACTCTCTTGTTAAGAAGTAACGAATGAAAGACGAGAAAAAGAAGTACCGTATCCCACACCGCATGTTTTTCACGTGGTTTGTCCCCTATCCCTCTGTCGGAAGTGCAGTCATGGGGGTTTTACTTCCTTCCGCAACTGCGATCTTACTCACCTTGTGCGGAGTTCACGCTTTTCTTTCTCAGTGGAGCATTCCTACTCTCACCGCTTTTACGGGCGTCTGGATGCACGGCTACCACCGTCGGGCCACCCTGCTATCAGCGAGTTTGATCGCGGTCGGTGGCTGGGTACTTTGTCGAGCCATGGGCTTCATACTCTTCTCAGAAAAGACGACCTGGGACCAAGGCGTGCAATCCGCAGTGGTGGCACTTTTAGGCGGCATTTTCGGGTTTGCTTTGCAACGGCATCAGACGAAAACGTTTCCCAAAGGTTAGTGGTGGAAGGGCGTTTCTTTGGATTTGCGCTTCTTACTCCAGAAGGCCCATTGTTTTTGTCCCTTCGGTAAATTTGGGTTCTTGGCTTGGGCTACGGCGGCGCGCAAGACATCTTCGCAACAAGGGTCGAGATCTACGCCCTTTAGTTCACAGAGTTTTTCGTAAAGTTCCCTGGCATCGCACTTGGCAAGCTCTGCGACCGTACCAATTCCCAAGAGATCAAAATCTCTTAGCGTCGCATCACCCACAGAAACCAGGTGATTCAACTCTCGCAATTTTTTTAATTTTTCCGGACTAGTTTTTTTCTTTTTCGGATTTTTCGGCGGCATTCGCAACATCAAAGCAGTGTAGCGAAGACAATCCTGCCAGGCAAATCCCCCTTACACGATCGTAATTTTGCGTTCCCTTAAGAACATGCTATAGCCCAATTACGATGAAAGCGGTGCGAGGGGAAAGGCTTCAAGCAGGGCTGTGGGCTGCGGTTTCAAGGCTAAGCATGATATTTAGCCTGTCGCTGAGCTTCGCTCCCTCAGCGCTCGGGGCGAACTTCTGTATCGACGTCATCCTGATGGAGAACCTCAAACCTTCGGAAACGCTAGTTACCGTTAACCTTGAGCACTTCGATCCTTACGGTCATGTAAACTCCAGTCACTACATAGGCTGGGCGCTCTCTGCGATCTGGAAGTCGGGTAAGGCACAAGGTTGGGAGCCGCTTGATATTGACTCCTCCCAACGCCTGACGCTTACCGGAGTTCGCATCGTCTTTGTCCGTCCGATTCGAGACCCGGGTGATGTTTACGTCAGTCTGAGTAAGCCGGAAATCGATCGAGGGGGGGGCTACCAGGTTCCTTTCCGCATCCTTCATGGACCCAGAAAGAGAGTTTGTTCTGAAGGATCCATGCGTTTTCAGACTCGCTTTGCTGCCAACCTGGGAAACCTGATCGTGACTGCCCCCATTTATCGCCAGCAAGAGGTGATGGGGTTTGGACGGCCTCTGGTGGCTGTCGATTCACGGCGAATTCAGTTTGATCACTTAGGGCCTAGCGGTGGAGAAATGCATTTGGGGGCCTACGTTGCCCTTTTTGTGGCCAACCGTTGGAACAATGTTCTTGATCGGTTTCAAATGCATCCTTCCACTTTCGCTGAACGAGGCATTGGTTTTGTCATTAAAGAAATCGCTATTGATATCGTGGAGCCCGTGAAAGCAGTCTCGACTGTAGAAACACGTACCTGGGTTTCTCACGTCACCGACCAAGGGAAACAACTTGCGATTGCGTTCGAGATGGTGGGAGAAGGTCGTTATACCCAAGTTGTGCACGCCGAGGGGGCAGTAACCCTAGTCGTAGTGGACAACAACGGGCGCCCCACTCCGTTTCAATCGTGGCTAGCCCCCTTTTTCTTTGAACCTTCAAACTAGCTCTGAGGGATCGGTTCCACTCGATCTGGTTCAGCATCAGTTGGTGTTAGTAGAAACTCCCCAACCCGGATGTACTTTAAGTTGTTGAGCGCTTGCTCGAAGTAGTTTCGACGCGATGAGGAGTACTCTTCGCGAAGACGACGGCGGATACCATCTTCACCCAGCTTTTTCAGGCGAAAGATGTCGAACTCGTTGGACTCTTCTTCGTCAGCGTAAGCTAAGAAAAAAGGAAAGCAGAGGCAACCCACGCGAAGATCGTTGTCTTCGATCACGGGATACTCCGTCCAATGCGGTTCTAGAAGAGTGAATCTTTCGATCCATCGTTTGACCGGTTCTTTTAATGCAGGCGTAAGCGGAATTCGAAGTTCGATATTAGACACGTCCCAACCCCCATAACCCAAAACTATCCCCAATTCCTGATCACCATAGTCAGTTAGGAATGTAAAGAGGGTCGATTGGGTGCGTCATTCGACGAAGGGCATCCGTCGGGAAACCAATGAGCGCAAGGGTTTGAGACGCAGTAACATTCTTCCGTGAATGAGTAATCTTGGTAAAAGACGCGAAGACGCTAACAAAATAACCAAAATAACGACGTTAGTGACGATCGAAGTCGTGTCGTTGGGAACCGAAAAAGGGAGCACGAATAGTGCAAAAGCGACGGCCGATTGCCCGGGAAGTAAACGGACCAGGAC
>JBBQIT010000014.1:0-20810 GCA_038325205.1 Bdellovibrionota bacterium | reverse complement strand
GCCGGTCCGTTTTGTACGGCAAGATTGAGCACCATCGGAGCTCCAGGCGCAAAAGAAGACTGGGCTAAAGTTAGAGTACAGGTTGGAGCAGGTCCGGTTTGAACGACTTGCGTCTGTACGTTGACTACCGCCGTGCAGCTGGCTTGATTCTGAGGATTCGCCGCATCGACTACCGTCATCACGATAGAATCAATTCCAATGGCCGGTAGTGAAGCTTGAAAAGTGAGAGAAGAAGCTGCCGGCAACGACGAAGGGTCGACCAACGGATTGATAATTCCATTTAAGTTGCGAACACTCGTGATGCGAACGGGGCGATCCGAGCTAACCGTAAAAGAATCCGTCGGAGCGGCTCCCAAAGGACGGTTCGCCGAATCTACGGGAACTATCAGCGTGCTCTGAGCCGCGACAGCTTGGCAGGCCAATCCCGTCGCTACCGATCCGGAAACGACATTAAAATTTTGAGAAGAGACGGTGATAGAGCCAACCGCAACTCCTGAGGCGTTAAGCGCGGTGAGCGTTCCAGATTCTTGAACATTTTGCACCGGTTGCGTGTAGGTTTTCGTGTACGTTACCGATCCGTTAAGGACCTGCACTTGAGATAATGCCACAGGGGTAAAAATTAAATTTGTGCAACCACCGGCAGTCAATTGCCAGGTGACGGTGCTTCCGGCTTGGATATCTCCCGCAGGGTTTCTGATAAGAGCTCCCTGAAGAGAGGCCTGGTTACAAGTCGTAACGGGAGTTTGAGTGTAAGGATTGTAGTACACGGGCTGCGCTGCCGTGTGCAGACCATTCGAGGCCGAAGTACATCTCACTGTTCCTAAGAGAACGAGAGTAACTAATAAGGCTTTAAAAAATGAAGTCAGTCCATTTTGAATCTTCATGGTCGTCCTACCTCTAATTGTTGCGTCAAGGGCGTCGGAAAAAATGTGCGTCTTGTATTCCAAGAGGATGCAAAAGGCTTGCCGAGTATTTCTAATCGTAAATGTGGGGGTCCATTTTAGGTGATTTCGCCTACATTCTATGGACACCCAAAGAAGGCGTTTTAAAAGGGGCTTAGTTTCCAAGGGTTAGCCTGTACACCTTTAGTGCACGCCAATTGAGGCTGTCTGTTTACCGTTCACCCAAGGCTAAAGGGTCTAGGGATTCGAAAGAGCGAGGTCGCCGGTGGCCTCTAAGATCTGATTTCCCTGCCGTTCCCACTCGGTGGCTTCGATAGGAAAGCGGATGAGCATCTGCGCTTTGATCGCTTGCTTCGCTCGGTACGCCGCTCCCACTTTATCACCCTGCTCCAGAAGAAATTCGGCATAGGAAAGTTGATTCGCAGGATATTCCGGTGCTCCCGCAAGCGCTAAAAGAAAATGTTCCTTCGCTTTTTTATTGGACCCTATCGAGATGAAGCCTGGAGCCTTTTCGTAGAGATAACCAAGCACTCTATCGGCGGCGTGGCCCTCGAAAGCGGCGTCAAGAGCTTTCAGTTCAATAGCGGCCTTTTCCAATGGCTTAATGTAACTAAGGGCGACCAGCTTATTCTTTAATGTAGAGAGCTCTCCTTTGATCGCAATCCAGTCATATAGTGGATGGGGATCCTTCGGTTTGAGCACCCTGTCGTTCTCAGCCAAAATAAGAGCGCCTTCCAATATTCGCAGTCGCTCATCTTCAGATTTTGTGTACTTGGCTTTCCAGTAAAACAAAGAAGCCTTAGTGGGTTTGGAAGGGTCCGCGATCGTGCAGCCGACCTGAGACCTGAGCTCTTTGTCGATCAACTCCATGGGAGAATGAGGATAGGGGGCAAGCGCATAGCAAGAAAAAGGCACGACAAAGATAATAAAGAATTTTCCCCACTCCATAGTAACCCCAAGAAATAGTACTCTGCCCTGGTTTACGCGGGCAGAGTGCTAATACAAGCCTCTCAAGAGACTTTTCGAATCTTTAACGAGCAATTTCATTTTGCTGTCATCAAAAGCATCGTAGTAGCCGCGAATGATCCCACGGCCATCTACTAAAGCTAAATGAGAGCTGTGAATCACAGTGCCTTCGGCCGGCTCACTGGAAAGCTTGAAACTATTGGTAACCACGTCTTTCAACTCGTCTTCATCCCCAGTCAAGAAGACCCAACGATTTGGTTTGGCGTGATACTGCTCGGCGAACTTGCCTAAGACATCTACGGTGTCGTGTTTGGGATCCACAGTGAAAGTGACAAATCGAATATTCTCTTTCGAGTAGAGTTTTTTCTGCAGCTCTTCTACTTGCTTAGCGATGCGGGGGCACTGCTCCCCACAATGAGTGAAGACGAAGCTTGCGATCCAAACTTTGTTATGAAGATCCCCTAAAGAAAAGGTCTGGCCGTCAGAAGCTTTCAAGCTGAAGGGTTTTACATTTCCAATGGCTTTCAACTCCCGAACTTCAAAGCCATGAGTAAATCCAAGCACGGAGATAGCCACAATCGGCATCATTACCAGAGCTAAGATCAAGTGCCATGCCTTCATATAGAGACCTCCTTCGCTCGCCTTCCCACAACCACGGCGGCGACAATATAAAATAAAATTCCAAAAACAACGATTAGTAGTAATGAGACTTCCGAAGAAGGAAGTCCGGGAGCGATGCTGGCTTGATCAGGAGACAAAGAAGTCCTCAGCAAAGAGACCCCATACGTCAGCGGATTCACCGCCATTAACCCCTTAAGCCACGTCGGCGCTTCCGAATAAGGAAACAAAGCACCCGAAAGTAACCACATCGGGAAAAGCACCATATTCATGATCGAATGAAACCCTTGTACTGAATTGAGTGACCACGCAAACACAAACCCGAGCGCCGTTAAGGTTAACCCCATCAAGCTCATCGTAAGCACAGCCAGTCCAATTCCAGCGAGGGTCAAGTGATAGCCCACCAAAGGGGCGAGCGCCAAAAGGAACAAGCCCTGGATGAGAGAGAGTAAAGTACCGCCGATCACTTTGCTCGCAACAATTCCCCCACGAGTCACAGGAGCTACGAGCACCGATTGCAAAAATCCCTCGTTACGATCTTCAATCACTGAAATCGTGGAAAAGATCGCGGTAAACAAGATCATCAACGCCAGTGTTCCAGGATAAAAGTATTCCAAATATCCGGCATCAACGGGCGCGCCAGCGGCGTGAAACGATTTGCCTAGACCGGAGCCTAAGAGAAACCAAAAAATAAGTGGCGAAGCAATCGCCCCAATCACCCGGCTTCGTTGGCGAAAGAAGCGCACTAGCTCTCGTCGAACCAAAATAAGAATCGGGAGCAAAGTATAATTGGTTGCTTTACGCATGAGAATGCTCCGGATCCGAAATTCGACGCCCAGTCTTTCTTAAAAAAAGATCTTCTAACGTCGGTTTGCCGATGGTGATCGAATGAATTTGGCTCGAGAACTTACCCATCACTTGTGCCAGAAAGTCCGGCCCCATCTCTTTCTCAATCCGAATCTCACCGTCAGCAAGGCTCGCGCCCGCTTTGAAAGCCGCTTCAATTTCGGTTTTCAAACGTTCAGGATCGGCCGATTTAATCGAAATGACATTTCCCCCGAGCTCTTTTCTCAATTCTTGAGGGGCTCCCAAAGAAACTATTTTGCCTTTATCCAAAAGCGCGATTCTCTCGCAGCCATCGGCCTCTTCCATCAAATGCGTGGTAACGACAAGAGTCATTCCAGATTTGTTTTGCAGTTCTTTGAGGTAATCCCAGAGCTCACGTCGCATTCCGGGATCGAGGCCAGTCGTTGGCTCATCGAGAATGAGTAAACGGGGCGAATGCAGCAAGGCTTTCGCAATTTCGACTCGTCGTTTTAAGCCGCCCGAAAGCTTCTCCGCAAATTCCTTTCGGCGATCCCAAAGGCCCATGCGCTCAAGCCCGGCTTTCACATTTTCTCTTAAAGAATGGCCGCTCTGTCCATAAAGATAACCCTGCGCAATCAAATTCTCTTCAACGGTTAGTTTTTTGTCTAATGCCGGAGACTGAAAGACCACGCCGATCAGCGAGCGAACCCGACTGGGATGCGAGATGACGTCTTCGCCAAAAATTTTTACTGAACCTTCAGTCGGTGTGATTAACGTAGAAAGGATTTTGAAGAGTGTGCTCTTACCTCCCCCGTTTGGTCCCAATACGCCGAACAGTTCTCTTTCGGGAATTTGTAACGAGACTCCATCCAGAGCTTTTCGCTCTTCTGATCCCTTTTTTGCAGGGTATCGGTGAGTAAGTCCCGAAATATTTATGGCAAGAGACGACACGCGCTACACCCGATCCCAAACCATTAGAAAGACCAATAGTGGCAAGTAGACTAAAGACGCTAAAAAGAGCCTTCGCGCTTGAGCTTTCGTTCGAAAGACCGCGAGCACAATCGACTGCGCTAGAAAACCCAAGCCCAAAAGAAGGGCACCAAAAAAGTAAACTCTTCCTGAAACTCCCCAGGCCACAGGAACCAACGTCAGGGGTAACAAGACCAAACTATAGATAACGATTTGGCGTGCTGTAATTGCCCCTTTCTCATCCAAGACCGTGAGGATGGGAAAATTAGCGCGGGAATAATCTTCGCGATAGATCCAAGCAATCGCTAAAAAGTGAGGAATCTGCCAAATGAAAATGATTCCAAATAAGATAAGCCCTTCAGGACCAATCTGCCCTTTTGCCGCTGCCCAACCCAAAAGCGGAGGCATCGCTCCGGGAATCGCCCCTATCAGCGTCGACATCGAGCTCACTCGCTTCGAAGGAGTATAGATTCCCAAATAGAATAGAAGTGTCAGCGCTCCCAGAACCGCGGTAACGGGATTCACCCAGACGAGCAAAACAATTTCACCTGCGACACCGAGAATCGAACCAAACCAAAGCGCCTTCTCGGGTTCTATTCTTCCCGCAGGAATCGGACGGTTTAAAGTCCGCCACATTTGAGCATCGAGTTCGCGTTCGATGTATTGATTTAATATGCAAGAAGAAGCGCCCACCAAACCGATACCTATCAAAGCCCAAGTTAAAAGAGGCCCATCTACGGAACCAGGCGAAGCAAGAAAAAAGCCCAGCGATGTCATGATCAGCGCGAGAAGACAGATGCGAGGTTTGGTCAATTCGTAGTAGTCCCTAAAGACTTCGCGCTTCTCTTTCCAAGTTTGATTCACGCAGGCTCCCATTGCGGGAGAATCCCACGAACTCGGCTCGGCGCTTCTACGCTAACGGGCAGGGTCAGATAGCGTAAACGAAACGTTTTTAGCGTGAGTAAAATTGAAGTCCCAAAACAAAGGGCTCCCACCGCCAAGTGGCTCATGGTGAGTAGCACCGGGCGTTTCAACCAAACGATCATGGCGCCCATCATCACTTGCATAATGACCAGGGCTATCAAACCGCCTGCAACAGAAACCAGATTCAAATGCGTTTCGTAACGATTCAAAATGTAGACGGCTAAGATAGTTGTAAAGGTCGCTAGCGTGTAGGCGCCCATTCGATGAATGAAATGGACCAAAATTCCATTCGACCAAAAGGGAGGAATAAATCCGCCGAACACCGTTGGGAAATCAGGAATCGCAAGTCCCGCTCCCGAGTGCCGCATGATAGCTCCTGCCAGTAACTGGCAGAAAAAAAGCCCTGACAAAGTGAAGCACACAAAAGGAAGCACAAACTTTCCTTCGCGTGGTAACGGAACCGCCGGCGCGAACCAGGAAGCCGACGTCACTTGGGTGAGGGTTACGATGGTGCAAAAAAAGATTTGAGCTAAGCAAGCATGACCCACCGAAACGATCGTCGGTAAACGGAGAATGACGGTGAGGCCTCCCAAAGCAGCCTGACAAAAAACTACAGCAACCGCACCGTAGCTTAATTTCCTCACCCAACTTCTAGATTCAAATCTCCAAAAAAGAACGGCTTGAAGGACGGTAAGCGTCGCTACCGTCCCTGCAATGAGACGATGTCCGTGCTCGTAGAGAATGCCTCCGATCATAGGAGGGAAAAATTGTCCGTAAGAGAGTGGCCAATCAGGAACAGCGAGTCCAGATCCCGTGCTCGTCACGAGAGCCCCGGCGCAGAGTAGGATGACTGTACAAACCGCGAGGCCGACGGAGTAAAGATGCAACCACCGTGGGGTCATGTCCCCCCTCGAGTCGACCCGTTTCCTATTTCGACCTTTGGCTCGATCGCCTTAGGTAAAGGCCGACGAGCCGCCCTACTCTCAGCAACAGTGGCGTCTTGAGCCAAAGTTCCCGAGGCTGCTGGTGAAGCTACGGAAATTTGATTCAAAGCGTGCGTTGTCGTCTCGGGTGATTTCCATTGAACACAAGCGAGTAAGCCCATGAAAAAAGCGGGAGCTAATGCCCAGCCGATGGGTGCTTTCGGGTCTAGAGTCTTTCGACGTTGTTTACGAGTGACAGGATCAGAATGGCGGCGATTGCGAAAATATTTTATGAGTTGCTGCATCTCGACCACCGCAAACACGGCGGCCGAGATGAGCAACAAAAAGGTGAAGATGGAACCTTCATGGTGTGAACCAAGCAGGGTACTTGCCCAAAGCCGATTCACTAATTCCGATAAAAACTCCATCTTGCGTAGTTCCTTAGCTCCTTTCGGCCAGAGGCCTTAAGGATAAATTTGCCTAGGCAAATTTAGTTCAACGCGGATCCGATCGTGAAGTCTACCTTCTCAGTAGCGCCTTCTTTCACGGTCACTTTCGCGGTCTTGTCGCCGAGTTTGTGATGCGTGGCTTCGATCGTGTATTCGCCGGGCGGAACATCCTTAAGGGTGAATTCGCCTTTGGAATCCGTCACAGCGAAATAAGGATGGTCAACTACGTTGCCGTAGGCGCTCATCCAGCCGTGAACGTCGCACTTAATGTGGATGTTCTTTTCGGCTTTGGTGAACTTCTTCTCAATGGATTGGCCCTTCGTCGCCATTCCCATGTTGAAGCCGGCGTTGCCTTTTGGCATCGCGTGGACGTTATGCAAAGTCGAATCGCTGTTTACGATCTTCAAACCTTGTCCCGTTCGGATTCCGAACACGAGCGGTTTGTAGACGCAATTTTCTTGGTCGAATTCGAGAGGAGTCGCAGGAGCGGCAGGAGCCGTGCCCTTGAAATCAGTGATGTATACGAACACCCCAGCAAGCGTTTTGTTCGCATTCACTTCGACGTCTTCGTTGAGAACCTTTTTACCGGCGTTGGCCTTCATGCAGTAAGGATCGGCATTCATCTTGATCACTTCCGCTTTGGGAGCTTTGCCAGTGAAATTCACTTTGCCAGTTACGGTGCCAGCCGAAAAACCAGTAGCCGCGACGGTCGCGAAGGCCACCATCATTACGAATTGACTCTTCATTGTTATCTTTTCTCCTGTTTCTAGAGCCTGGTGAAATAAGGCATCTAGGTAAAAACGAAACCCTTCAATCCCATGCGTCGTACTCCGCGACGTCGCGGAAACCACAGTGGGTATTTTCTTAAATTTCATGAGGAATATAGGGCTACTAGGCGCGTCCTGCAACAAGTCTTTTCGCTTGAAAAGCGCGACCATAACGGCTAAACGCGGCGCAGTATCAAAATTATTGGGTAATCAACTTGGAGGCATCTTCTTTGGAAGGCTTGCCTTGAAACGTCTTCTCAAACTCTTCGGGCGATAACCCGCCCTCTTCCCACAAGCTTCCCATCAGAGATTCTCGCGAATGGAGCCAGGTGCTTTGTTCTTCGAGAATGTCGGAAGCTCCTTGCAGGAGCGGATAGTAACGGACGAACTGAACTTCAGGGGTGCCCCCTAGTAACGAGCCCCACGGGAAAAGACCCGGAAAACTAATCGAGACAGTCAGCAATAAAAGGACAGGGACCACCGCGACCATAACAATTTTCGATATCTTGCGCCTCGAGACTCCCGCAACACCTCGAGCTTGTGAGGCTTCTGCGACTCTTAAAGAAAGTTCGTTCGTCAATTTCTGAAAAGGCAGCTTGTGCAGAGTGGCAACCGTAAGCTTTAGCTCGTCATGGATGTGGCCGCACTGCGCACAATCCTTAAGGTGAGTCCGCAACTGTTCATGCCGCGCGGAAGGCAAAATTCCCTCTAAATAGTCTGAAAGAAGGTTCTGGCAAAAAAAGCAGGAGCTTGTGTTCACCAGGTGGTCTCCTTAACAGCGGAGGGCTTTCCTTCCATAGCAGGCATTGCCCGGCCGCGAAGCGCTTCTCTAAATTCTAGACGCCCACGGTGCAAACGATGCCGGTAGACTCCCCAGCGAAGGCTCAAAATCCGTACGACCTCTTCGTCTTCAAAACGTAGGATATCTTTTAAAACGACAGGAGCCCGAAGTTCGACGTCAACGCGACGAAGGCGCTCTAACACCGCTACGTCGAAGGCAGCCGGGTCTTGAGAAAAATCTTTAGTCAGCAGGTTGTCGTCCCAACGCTTAAGGACTCGCGTGTCTCTTCCCAAATTCCACTGGAAAGTTAGGGCGGCCGTCTCATCGCGAATGGTTTTCCAAGCCAGATGATAAAGGCCTATTCGCATCTCTAAAGCTTCCCAGCCTGAGTTCTTTCTCGAATGCTTGCGATAAGTGTCGCCGAATTTCCGAAAGACTTCGACCAAGACGTCTTCCACGGCATGGTCTTCGTGAAGCAGGTAGTGAGAGAAGGTGTGCAACGGCTCAGCGTTCTCCTTCACAAACTCCCTTAATTCAGGGAGATGCTTTTCCCGACTTTTTATTTTCGAAGACATTCAGTTTTAACCCTATCACAACTGGGTAATGGCTTGTACGCGTTCCCGATTCGGATTTCGAATAATACCCTTTTCACAAACGATGGCGTCAATCAAGGAGGCCGGGGTCATATCAAATGCCGGATTGCGCACCGGCACTTCAAACTTGGGCCGATTAGCGCCCAATATTCCGATAGTCTCTTCGCCGGCCCTCTCCTCTATGGGAATGTCGGTTCCAGAGGGAAGAGCCATGTCGAAACTAGAAGTCGGAGCGACGACCCAAAGAGGAACGTCATGGTGTTTGGCCAAGACCGCTAACCCATAGGTTCCCACTTTATTCGCTACATCGCCATTGGATGCGATCCGATCGGCACCCACTAAAACAGCCCCTACTTTACCCTCTCGTAACACCAGGCCCGCCATGTTGTCGCAAATGGCAGTGAAAGGAATCTCGTTTCGATGAAGCTCCCACGCGGTCAGACGCAGTCCTTGCAACACCGGACGAGTCTCACACGTGTAAACATGTTCGATCAATCCTTGCCGAAAAGCTTCGTGGATAGCGCCGAATGCGGTCCCCACACCAGCTGTCGCGAGGTCCCCCGTATTGCAGTAGGTCATCGCCGTAGTTCGGTGCTTGAAAAGAGAAGCTCCAAACTCAGCCATCCGGGAATTGCATTCGATATCGTTTTGATGAATCTCTCGCGCGAGTTGAAAAAGACGTTCCACGGTTTCATTAGTAATTTCGGTTCTAGAATCTTGAGCCGCCACCCTCATTTTCTCAACTGCCCACCGCAAATTGACCGCCGTGGGTCGACTGTTTGAGATCTCTCGAAGGGCTTGCCCAAAAAAATTGGCTCTTTGGTCGGGCAAAAGGCTGAGTGATTGTCGCGCCGCGAGAACCACCGCATACGCGCCAGTGACGCCGATAGCGGGAGCGCCTCGCACTGTCAGATCTCGAATCGCCCGGACCACTTGGGCATATTCAAGGAAAGGAAGGTAGCTTTCTTCCGACGGAAGTCGCTTCTGATCTAGAAGAACGCAACGGCCATCTCGCCACGCACCTTCCCATTGTACGGCATGAGTCTTGGGCTGAATTTTTGTTGGGAGCATGTCCGAGTAAGAATCTCTTAAGTTGGGTTTTTTGACAAGCAAGCCCGTCAATTCTAAGATTATTGATTTTAAGTGCCCGAACCGTAGTGTAGCGAAGGCGATCTTGCTAATTCACGTACATCTAGTTCTGATCCCCTTACTTCTGGCGCTTTCCGCTGTGTTTGCCGCTTCTGAAGCCTCTTTATTTTCCTTAAGCCGCGCCCAGTTGGAAAGCTTGCGAGAGACGCGCCCGTCTGTTTATCGGAAAATTCGAAGCCTCATCTACCATCCCGAGGCGATGCTCTCGACGATCATCATCGGCAACGAATGTCTCAACATCACTATTGCGACGATTGTAACGGCGCTACTGGAAGTTCAATTTGGTATTGAAGACGATCGCGTCCTAGTGGGCGCCTCCGTGTTGCTATCCTCGGCGCTCCTACTCACGTTTTCAGAAATCCTCCCCAAAGTGGTGGCTTTCCGAATGCCGCTACTCGTTGCTTCTGTGCTGGTCTACCCGATGACTTGGACGCACACCCTGTTGACCCCGTTTCGCCGTGTCTTTCTTTTTATTAGCTCAAGCATCATTAGACGACTGGGACTTCGTGTCGCGCCGCCATCCGCCATTAACGAACAGGACTTTTTGACCTTGGTTGAAGTGGGAGCGGAGAGCGGAAGTTTAGATCGGGACGAAAAGGAGATGATCTTTAACGTCTTTCATTTTAGCGATCTCACGGTCGCTGCGATCATGACGCCATGGAAGAACGTTTTCTGTCTACCGGCAGGGTTAACGGTCGACGAAACCCTTTCGATGATTAAGAAGAAGACCTTTTCACGGATACCGGTCGTAAATCCCGAAGGGACTCGAGTGGTGGGTATTCTTTACACTAAGGCCCTGCTCAGGTTGTTACTTTCGCCCACACAAGGCGAAGAACGCGATTCGATTAAACAGGCGCTATTCCCGCCTTACATCGTCTCGACGCATAAAAAGATCGCAAAGCTCTTTAGGGAATTTAAACTTAAAAAAGTGCACATGGCGTTGGTAGTGGACGAATTCGGGCGTCACTTGGGCGTTGTGACTTTAGAAGATGTGCTCAACGCACTTTTTCAGACCCAGAAGAAACGAGGCGATGTTAAATGAGCTCGCTTCTTTTCATTCTATTGCCCCTTCCTCTGTTCTTTCTGATGGAAGGTTTTTTCTCTGGCGCTGAGATAGCCTTTCTTTCCGCCAATCGCCCCCGACTTTACCGGAAGGCAAAAGAGAAGAACCCCCGCGCCATCTTGGCCAAGAGCTTACTCTCGCAGCCCGAAATTCTTTTCTCGACGACAGTGGTAGGAACTACCATCGCGATGAACTGTTCGACGACCCTTACGACGCTATTCATCATTCGCACCTGGGGTTACGAAAAAGAATGGTGGAACTTAGTTTTCCTGACGCCTGTCATTCTCATTTTTGCGGAGTTCATTCCCAAGATGATAGGGCGCGTCCATGCGGACACTTTGGTTTTGAGCATGGGACGACCGCTCAAGATAGCAAGCTTGGTGCTAAGCCCGCTCACGAAGCTCTTCAGTATGTACGCCCAGCTTTTGAAGCATCTTTTGGGGGAAAGCCCTGAGAAAGGGTTCTTCTTATCGAGGGAAGAGATCAAAGCGGCGCTTCCTGCGAGCCGGGGTGGCGACGTAACGCCCGCAGAACGCATTCTCATCGAACGCATCTTAGAGTTCGGAAAGATTACCGCTAAGGAGATGCTACGCCCTTTAATCGACGTCATTGGCATCGAACAAGACCAGACACTTCGAGAAGCGGTTCAGCTATTCACGGATTCCGGCCATTCGCGCATCCCGGTTTATCAGGAACGCATTGATCGCATTGTCGGCGTTCTGCAGGCTTTCCACTGCTTGCAGGCAAGCGATCTCTCAGCTCCGGTCTCAACACTAATGCAGCCCGCTTTCTTCATTCCGGAAAGTAAGCCCTTAGATGAACTACTCTTGGAATTGAAGACGCGACCGATGGCGATTCCCGTGAATGAATATGGGGGAGCCGAAGGCATCATTACGATGGAAGACGTAATGGAAGAGATTGTCGGTGAAATAGAAGACGAATACGACGAGCCGCCGAAGATGTATTACCGCATCGGCGAGAACTCCTACATCGTAAATGCCCGAATGGAAGTCGACGAATTAAGAGACCTTCTGAAGATTCAGATCCCAAATGACGACGATTATCAAACGCTGGCCGGATTTCTGCTGAAAAGAATGCAAAAGATTCCCAAAAAATGGGACTCCACCATCATCGATAATGTGGAATACGTCATTCAATCGGCGACAGACCGATCGATTGAAGAAGTGTACGTCATCGTCCACGACCCCACACATAATGCAGGGTCGTGAACGACGTACAAAAACGTATTACCAGTCGAAATTGAGTTCTTCGTCGAACTCTTCAAACCGATCGAGGTTAAATCCTTTGTCCTCTCCGCCTTGTTTCACGCGGATTCCGGTATCGTACTCGATCCCCTCGTAGTCCGATTCCATGACATAGGTTTCTTCCCCCTGATGCTCCGGAGTGTAATCCGCAGCAGCAGCTTTCGGTCGACGACCGCGACGTCCTGGTGGACGCCCGCCGAACATACTTCCCCCCTTCGCATTAGCCGCTTGGCTATTGCGTCGGCGTTCGATGGTCTCCAGAAGTTTCTGAGAAACTTTCTTCTCAGTCCCTTCCTTCGCAACTTCTTTCACGGCGGCTTTAACTGGTTGCTTTGCAGGCACTGATGGCTGTGAGGCCACCAATTTGATGTTTTTCTTCATCGCCCGATCGGCAACAGGTTTCACTGCCTTGACTTTAGTCTTTGATTTCAATGCGTTACTAGGCTTGCACATCTTGGCCATAAGTCCCCCCCTGATGACCCCGACAGACATTAAGTTAGCGATTTTTAGACTATAGAGTTAAATAAGTAAGACTGCTCTAAAGGTATATTTTATGGATAAACGTTTTTCCATTTCTTTGCAATATTAAACTACTCATTTCATAGGAAATTACTTGGACTGAGTTGTGTACTGTGTTATTCGGTGCACAACTATTTTTTACTTCGGTTCATTTGTCGACTTATCGTCGTTAATCAATGAGTGAACGACGACGGAAGCCAGTACGGATGAATCATTTAGGAGGATGCTATGGCTAAAAAGAAAAAGAGCCCCCGTCCAATTAGCAAAAAGAAATCTGCAAAAAAAGCGCCCAAGAAAAAAGCCGCGAAGCGTCCAGCCAAAAAGAAAGCCGCGAAGAAAAAACCGGCTGCTAAAAAAGCTGCGACGCATAAAGCGCCCGCTAAAAAAGCACCTGCCAAAAAACCGGCTGCTAAAAAAGCAAACGGTGGCGGAGCCGGCACTTTGGGAACAGCCGCAGTGGCCGGTCTCGGTGGTGTTGCTCTCGGTTCTATGATGGCTGGGAAAGGTCGAGCGGAAGGCGAAGAGTAACCTCTTCGTTTTTTTTTAGTTCTCGATCGACTGCCTGATTAGATTAAGAAGGTAACTCGAAGCACTCCATTGCGCATCCTCGCGGGTGCGCACCGGAATTACCAAGCGCTCTGACAAAGGGCGCGCTCCCTGTTGCTGCGCCGCTTTAGAAACGACCACAGAAATGTAAAGCGTTCCGAGCGGATTCTTTTCGGTTCCTCCCGTCGGACCGACGTAGCCAGTTACGGCTGCCGCTAATTCACACCCACTCGATTCCAGCGCGGCGCGCGCCAGTGATTCACTGCATTCTGCCGAAACCGCCTGTTCCCATTCGTCTAAACGCACGCCCAACATTTTCGATTTCGCCTCTATCTCATAAGTAACGTAGCCACCCCAGACCCAATCAGACGCCCCCGCGACTCGAGTCAGGCGTTGAATCGCTAATCCGCCCGTACAAGATTCGGCGAGCGCCACTTTCCATTTTCGTTTTTGAAGCGCGTCTCCGACGACGACCTCTAGGTCTCGATTGTCTTCAGTGAATGTCCACTGCGTTAAAATTTCTCTAATCTTTGGTTTCCACGATTCGAAATCTTTTGAGCTCTGGTCGTTTTGAGGTTTCCAATAAAGCGTCAGATGATTTTCGGGAGGGCGAGTGCGGTATCCCAAATAGGCATTCGATGGAAGCGCCGCTTCTATCGGATCCATCACGCGCTGCAACTCCGACTCCCAAATGCCGAGACATCGCCATACGTGAGAAAGAATTTCGGTAGAGCCCAATTCCGGGGCCAGGTGCTTTTGAATGGAAGGGAGAACGTGTTCTACGAACATCCCCTTCATTTCATAAGGAACCCCTGGCAAGAAAAAGAGCTGGCAGCCCTCGATCTCACAATGAAAGCCAGGCGCCATCCCCTTCGAATTGGGAAGCGGGATAGATCCCTCCGGATACAAAATCTGTTTTAGCGACTGAGAGGTGATGGGACGGTTTCTTTCGGCGTAGTACTTAAGCAACCTCTCTTTAGAAGAGGAATGCTCGAGCAACTTTCCTTTCAATAGCCGTGCGACGCACTCAGCCGTTTTATCATCGGAGGTCGGCCCGAGGCCGCCAAAACAAACGATGACGCCGGCCTTTCTCGCGCGCTCCTGAATCGTTTGGGCCATGACCTCGAAATCATCGGCAATTACTGTCGAACGATCCATACGGAGCCCTTTTTTAAAGAGCTCGTCGGCTACAAAAGCGGAATTCGTATCTGCCGTTTTTCCGGTAAGGAGTTCGTCACCGATGGCGATCGTCTCGATGCTAGTCTTCAAGGAGCCCCCGAGTCAGGCGCTCGCTTTCTAACAATGCACTTTTCCCAAGACGCTCCCGCTCTTCTTCGCGCGTTTTCTTCTCTTCTTCTTTGCGCTTCTCGGCTTCGCTTCTTAGTTCAGAAATTTTAGTGAGCCAGCGAGGAAGATCGTCGGCGTCCACGACCTGAAACCGAATCATCTCTTTTAGACACGGTGTTGCGACAGAAAGTTTTTTTCCCGAACGATTCTTGATCACAAGAATTTCGTCGGCATGAACCGTCTGACAAAGGTCGCAGGCGTGAGGTTCCAGATATACATGAGCGCTAACGCAACTCACCGTAGATCCGGACTCAAGAAAAATTCCCATCTTGTGGGCCATCTTTTTGCGAAGCTGATCTTTTTCTAACGGATCCACGAATCACACCTTTCAATGTGCTTAGGCCACCAAACCACCACCTCTATTAGACGTAGCGAATGACTGACCTAGGCTGGATATGATACATATCAAAGTTATCCTAATAAAATCAATATGGATGGCTAGTGGCTAGCTCGGGAAACAACTCCAAAACAAGGAATTACGCAAAGAACGCGATCCTATTTTTTCTTATCATCGTCGTTGTTTACGTACCTCAGATTCTTCCGTTCTTGAAACCTGTGCGAGAATTTTTCGTCCGCCAGACGGGCTGGAACTGGAGCTGGCCTCTAAGCCTGTTTCTAGGCACGGTGGTGGGCAGCTTTGCCATGCAGGTCGATCGGGAAGAAGAGGCTAAGCCGAAACTCCGATTAGCGGGCTTTCTGTTTGTTGCGGTCTATTTTGTTCTCAGACTGGGACTTCCCCATCACGGCCCTCAATTTCCATCGAAAGCCGTGGCTATCCCGTTTATCTTCTTCTCTACTTTTCTCGAGGAGTTTCTGTTCCGGCGCATCGGGTTTGAAGGCCTAAGAAAACTGGAAGAGAAGTTTTATAAAGATCCCAATCTCAAAAGACTGGGGCCTGTCAGCCTGCTCTATACCGCTTTCTTGGCAGGCTTACTTCACGGCGCCGCCCCTTTGTTGTCTAGTCACGGGTTCGATTGGCTGGCCTACATCTCTACTTTCGATTCCGCGGTGTTCTATTCCTTTATCTATGTCTTATGTCGCTCCGTATGGGTTCCCGGGTTCGCCCACTTTTTGACGAACCTCGCTAAAATCTTATGGTAGAAGGGTCGCCATGATCGCAACTCTCCAGATCCGTCGTATTGCCTTAGCTCTTCTTTTCGTGGGTGCGCCTACTTTCGCTTATGACTCCTTAGAGAAGATGACCTCAATTTCGAATGCTTACGACTCTAGGAGCGTATTTACGAATCCTGCAGCTTTGGGCTATCAGACCGAGCTTAATGGGGCACCCCTGTTGGGATCATTTACTTACGCCGTCAACCACAACGTCGATAATGAATTTTCAAGCTCACTCGCCTTAGGAAATTTCGGAGCGAGTGTTGAGCACTTAGGAAATCCTGCGGGAATGTTCAATCGGTTCGGTTTCGGCGTAGGAGTTCCCATCACTCCTTCTTGGTATGTCGGCGCTCGTTATCGATTCACGCGAGCTGATTCTGTTTTCGTAGATAAAGTGAACTCTTGGGATTTAGGTATCCAATGGCGGCCTTCCCAAAAAGTTTCTTTCGGTTTGATGGGCATCCAATTGAATCGTCCGCAAGTCGCCGGTATTAACTGGCCAGCGCGAATGGTGGCCGGAGTCACGGTTCGTCCGGTAGAAAAACTAGAGCTAAGCGCTGACGTCGAAACGAATTCCGATAATTTTGCTAAACAGTTTAGCTATCAAGTGACTGCGGGAGTCGAATTAGCCCGAGGCTTTCAAGCGACTGTCGCCTATCAAAGAGATCAAAAATTTCTTTTCGGCCTTCAGCTTAATTTAGACAGAGCTTCGATCTATTCCGTAGGCCAACCCGCTATCGATAGACAAAGCATTACCGCAGGCGCTCAGTTTTCGACAAAGCCTTACCGAACCTTGCTCAGGCCCGATTCCGTCTTAAAAATGAATGTCGATGGAAGCTTGCAAGAGTCCGGTACTAAGGGAGGACTTTTCCGAGCGGAAAGACCCACGCTTTTAGGGCTACTCGAGCAATTAGATAGGGCCGGTAACGATCCTTCGCTCAAGCTCGTCGCCATTAAATTGGAAAACTTTCCCTTAGGAATGGCGGCAGCCCAAGAAGTTCACGAAGCGATCTTGAGACTTAAAGAACAAGGAAAGCGAGTCGATGTTTTCTTGTCCAACTCCGGCATGAAAGAATATATCATAGCCAGTATCGCCACAAAGATCTTAATGGAACCCACCGCGGAATTGAAGTTCGCAGGTCTACGTTCCGAGCGTTACTACATTAAAGGAACCTTAGATAAGATAGGAATCGAAGGACAGTTTCTAGCCAAAGGAAAATATAAATCAGCTCCTGAAATGTTTACTCGTCGAGAAGCTTCTGAGCCCAGCCGAGAAGAGACGCTTCAGCAACTGGGAGAAGCCGAAAGAATTATTTTCGAAACTCTCGCAAAGAGTAGAAACATCACCAAGGCAAGATGGGATGCTCTCCTAAACACCGCTCTCCTCGATGCGGAAGAGGCCAAATCCTCGGGGTTGGTAGACGTGATAGGCCATATGGATGCTATCCTAAAAGCCGAAGCGTTAAGTCCTCGAGAAACGCTAGATGTCTCTTCAAAACGTCTGGCGCTTCCCAAGAGAATTGCGGTCATCGTAGCTTCAGGGGATATTTTACAAAAAAGAATTCAGCTACTTTCCCTTGCCGGCGAGTCCCAAGTGACCCCCGACAAGATGAAAGCTCACTTTCGTGAAGCGCTTTCTGATCCCCGAACCGAAGCTATCGTATTTCGCGTCTCGAGTCCGGGAGGCGAGGTGACAGCGAGCGACGAAATTGCTTCTCTGGTCGAAGCGGCAGAGAAAAAGGGAGTGCCCGTAGTCATTTCCATGGGCGACGTAGCGGCTAGCGGCGGTTATATGATTTCAGCTCCCGGTCGCAAAATATTTGCACAACCCTTAACGATCACAGGCTCTATCGGGGTCTTTCTCGGGAAATTTAATTTAGGCGAGCTCTATAAAAAGATAGATCTGCGCAAAGAAATTATCACTCATGCTCCATTCGCCGGCTTATTAACGGAGGACCGCGCTTGGACCAAAGAAGAACGCGAAATCTTGTGGCGTCGATTGAGTCAGTATTACGAAGGCTTCATTAAGTATGTTTCCAAAGCCCGTAAGTTGTCTGTCGCTCACGTAGACGAAGTCGCTCAAGGAAGAGTGTGGTTAGGCAGCCAAGCCATCAAAGAAAAACTCGTCGATGAACTTGGCGGTTATCACGAAGCGATTGAGTACGCGGCGAACGAAGTGAGTTTGAAACCGGGCGACTACGAAACCTGGATGATTGAAGACTCGAGAGGATTATTCGAGTTCTTCAGTCCTGACGACGTTTTGGGGAAAGACCCTCTGTCGTCTTTTGCTTCGAGTGTTTTTTCGCCTTCGTTAGTGGATGAAGTGAAATGGGTTTCTCGGATGAAGGAAACCCCGTTCCTTTATCTATCGCCCGTGCGCGGGTTGTACTAGCAAAGAATTCGGCTAAACTAATGAAGTGAGCTTACGTCTTTTATCCCCCTGTCTCTTTGCCCTTTTTCTATTTTTCGCTCCCTCAACTGCGTTCTCTATTTTCAATTGGGAGGACTGCACACGGGCGCTGAGTATGGGACAGGACGCCGTCCTCAACTTCGTCATTAATCCAACGCATCGTTGGGTCATTCATCCCATTAGTAATCTTCATCACCTGCTCTTCCACTCATTGGACCACTCCCTTCCCGCCTTTGAATCTCACTTGCCCGAAGTAAAAGCTTTGGCCGCCTCCCTTAACGTCGATCGGGCGGCCATTCTTGCGCTGCCCAAGGAGGCGCAGGTCCAAGCTTTTTCAGAAGCCCTTGCCAAGAGATTAAATGAATCGGGCAAAGAACCGCTTGCTCAGTTCACCGCCAACAGTCCAAATCCGCGAGAGATTGCTCCGTTTGTCGCCGAACTCAGTGCCGAGGCCGCTGCTAAAGGACGAAAGATCGTCTGGAGTGAAAACCGGTTCGATGCAAGCGTTTTCGATCCCGAAACCAATGAGATCCGAATTCCCGCGGCTGCGGCGGCGTACAGTAACCCCCTTATTTTAGCCAGCGTGAAGCACGAACTTGCGCACACCGACCAAAGGGTCCCCGTTAAAAACCGAAGCGTCGGTCTTCGGGAATATGCCGAAGGCTATTACCAAAAGGCATTGGAAGAAGAGATCGACACCCGGCTAGAGGAGATTAGATTTTCCGAACGACTCATCGACGCCGGTCTGATGCGCCCCTATGAAATGACCAAGCTGAATAAAAAAATGCAAACGATCCAGAATGACCACGCCACTTCAGGCGAAACGAAGAGAGAGCTCCAGCGCCAAGCGGTGGAGAAGGGAACAGGAGATAACGACGCCTATGACAAAGTGATCGAGCTAGCTGCAGCGACAAATTGGGTCGATGGTTACTTAGATCTCGATATAGCGCACCTGAAAGCAGCTTGGGCTGCCCATGGAAGTTCGGACGCCAGTGCCGTCTTAAACGCTTGGAACGAAACGATCGAAACCAGCCGCCTCTACCAAAATATTCGAACTAACCCAAGTTATGTTTCCTCTTACAAAGAACGCACGCTGAAGGCGCTTCAAAAAGAGGCGGAGTCAAACGCTGACCTTAGTAAAAAGCTCGACGTTCTCCGCGCGCATCTTTTTTAGAAACGATCCCCTCACCTGCGGACACGCAAAAGGGCACAGTTTCGCTCAGTCTCTTGACACGCATCCCCAATCCATGACACGAACTTTATATGGGTGATCGGTGCCTCAACACCGGTCTGTGAATGGCTTTCACTTTTGGGTTCGGGGGATTCATGCGAAAATTTTGGCTATCCTTGCCTCTTTTGGCTTTAGCTTCAGGCTGCACTAGCTCTAACAATCAGTCACAGGCACCACAGTTTGTGGATGGTGCTTCGGTGAAATCGGTCATAGTGGCCAATAGGATTGGCGACGCCGACATTTGCCAGCGTGAGCTTGAAGCAAGCGGTGCCAAAGTTATTTACCGCAACGACTTAGGCGTTTTAATGACGGACAAAGCGGCTTCGAACTTGGGGCTTAAACAGTGCCAAGCCACTGTCACCGACAATGCTCCGGTCGCTACTACCCTCCCGAAAGGAGGCAAGCCGTCTACGGTCGCGGACTTAGCGACTCTATTAAAGCTGATTCCCGCCGAAGACATGGGAGCCCGCACCTTCTTAAAGAACAACCCCACTTATGACGGGCGTGGAGTTATCGTAGCGATTTTAGATACGGGTATTGAACTGGACCACCCTGTTCTCAATAAGACCCCGGACGGTTCCTTTAAGACTCTAGATTTTCAAGATTTCTCTGGTGAAGGCAAAGTGGCGGTCGCCGCAACTACGCGAGAGGCCGACGGAAGCCTAAAACTTGGCGAAGGGGTTTACCAAGCCAAGGGTGTACAAGGCTCCGATTTCCGCATGGGAACCTTCAGCGGCTCAAGCCTTAGCTACGCCGATGCACTCGCCGCCCAGGATAGTTACTCCGATGTGGGAGTCCTGGTTTACAAAAATGCCGGTGGCGAATGGCGCACCCGCATCGACACCAACCACGACAAGAACTTCGATGACGAGACCGAACTCTATGACTTCAGCAAATCTCGCCTCTTCACTAAGCTAGGCGAGAAAAAGTCGCTGACAGTGTCTGTGACCCAAGCCCCTGATGGCAGTGGCGTCACTTTATCGTTCGATGATGGCTCTCACGGGACCCACGTCGCAGGTATTGCCACAGGATACGACCCGAGCGGATTGCAAGGCGTTGCCCCCGGTGCTCAAGTCGTCTTGGGCAAGATCGGCGACAACCGCTTGTCGGGTGGGTCTACCACGACCGCCTCGATGATGCTCGCTATCGACTTTGCGGTGGCTAGCCATGCTCAAGTCGTGAATATGAGCTACGGCATTCGTCCCGGATCAAATCTCGGTAAGAGCGCTATCGACCAATATGTCGATAAAGTCGCCCGGGAAAAGGGAATCATCTTTAGTATCAGCGCGGGCAATGAAGGCCCGGCCCTTTTGACGGTCGGAGTCCCTGCGGGCGCCAATCTTGCGATTACCAACGCTGCTTATCTCTCTCGTCAAACCGCCGCCGAAAACTACGGCTGGATGGGACTCGAACAAGACGGCACTTGGTATTTCTCGTCGGTCGGTCCACGGCTCGACGGCGGATGGAA
>JBBQIT010000013.1:0-21773 GCA_038325205.1 Bdellovibrionota bacterium | reverse complement strand
TCAATCCTCGAGGGAGAAGCGCGGAGAACCGAATGTCTCGGTCTTCGGGACGTAAGCGCACGAATGGAATAGCAAAAGTAAGCATCGTACTCGTCCATCCTCAATTATCCTGAACGGTAATAGTTACTTTAGGCAGTGTTGTTCTCGACTTTTGCCACTGAAGATCACTTAGCATCTTCTCTCCCAAAAAGCGCATATCGGCGGGACTTTTATCTCATTATTGAAACAATGAAATATACTATGCTTCAGTCCTGAGAAATTTAGTCTCGCTTCTCGAACTCAAACGATGGTCTTCCTTTTGCAGGCTCCCGAATGCACTCGGTGGCGACTATTTCCTTGAACGGAATCTACCCTCAACTTGCGCAGAAGCATTGGAGTGATACAACGGTGGAAGTGAATGTTGATACGGGCAAACAGACCTGTCGAACCACCGCTAAGGAATGGACGAATGGCACTTGCGGCTCTTGGTATGAGTTTGCCTGCACCGATGCGTTCGCTGGCGTTGTTCCCGGATTCATTCGAGTGAAAAAGAAAGATATCTATAGAAACCTGGTCGTCGAGCAACATCTCTTGAAACTGTACATTGAGACCGCCGCAGGGGACCCTTGCACAGTTTTGGGCCAACTCATTGGAAAGATCGACTATTCTGGTGAGATCCTGATTGACCTAGATAAAATGGAAATCCGATTTGTTGGAAAGATCGGAGACGTACCCGCCTATGAAATGTACTCTCAGGTCGATAATGGTCCAGTCAGAATTGTTTTTCAGGAGCCCATGACCCTAGGCGTCAATTTTACGAATTTAATTGGAGGCGCAAGAAAGTCAGTCGACTCCCGGTGGATAAAATTGAAATGAGGGGATTAAAAACTTTCTTTAGTGTTCTCTTCTATTCGCTGCAAGCCGCCGTAACTACCATTGTGCTGGATAATGGCTACGGTCGGGGAGATCTAAGCGCATTCCTCCTCTGGACGATTCCTTTTTGCCTGCTCATGATTCCTATCGGGAAGGCGCTTAGAACGATATCGGGTAGCTGGCGATTTCAATCACGATTAACCGTCTTCCTTTTCGTTCCTTTTTTCTCCGGGCTATTGTGGGGATTTCTAGTTCTCAAATTCTTGGGTTTCTGGTTTGGCCTATTCAGCTTTCCCGTCACTCTGTGCTGGATGGCGGCCGGCTTAGTAGCGCTGGCTTCGTGGGAAATGGTCAACCACTTTCATCCGCGTGTCCTTGGACGGACAGCAATCCTTCTGGGCAGCCTTTTGATCTGTGGAGCGATTCCTCCAACCATTTCCAAGGCATTTATTTACCTTTCGGGGGAGCAAACCTTAGATGTATCGCTTTTTCGTTGGTTTCCGGGACCAGAACCATTTTCCGGGGTTGAGGAGAGAGATTTAGTCAATCTATCGGACTCGGACATCATTGCCATCCGAAAAGCAGGGATCACGGGTAGGGTGCTCGGTGATGGGGGAGGCAAGCGAGGCAATGGACCCGAAGCACGGCTTCTCTTCTTCGTACGCACGATGCCAGACCGCGAGATTTCTCTTCCCCTGCCCGATCGATGCTTCATGATCTACTACGAGGTAGCACCCAACCAATTTGAGCGCTGGCCCAAAAATGCTAAAGTTCGCAAGGAGCAAATTCGGATCATTCCCGCGCGCCTCGACAAAGACGTCGGACCAGATCTTAGACGAGCGAATGAGATCAATTTTGTGACCGCCGATTCAAGATTCAACCTTCCTTTCGATTATCCCAAGGACCGCGGCCGCTAGGAGGAACTGGAAGTAGGGATCAAATAAAACAACGGCCCAACCGCCGGTACCTCGGGGAACTTGGGAATCCTTAATCGGGACCTCGAAAGTTTCAAACGGTCTACGATGTCCCAAGAAAGTCCCACAGAACGAACCGTCCGCTGGCCGAAGGTAAGTGGGTACCTTTTTAGAAAGTAAGCAGAAAGTGGCTTTGGTACTTGGCGGAATGTGGCTCGTGCCTACAATGTGAATATGTCGCTATTAATAAAGGGCGTTGCAATGAGACGACTCTTCTTATTGCCAGATCCAGCTATAATAGCGTCGTCTTTTTCGCCCTACTCCAACGCCTTCAGTCGCTTCCCCTGCTCGATCTCTTTCTCCGAAAGGACTCGTTGATAGGTGAGATTTCCCCAACCAAATTCAAGCTGCCCAAAAATAATCTCTCGGTTTGGTTTGGAGAATTTTTTGAATGTTTTTTCGAAGGACTCGCTATCCGCGCGAAAGACTTTGGCCAAAAGAAGAGAAAGCTTTTCGTCGGCGCTATTTTCAAACGAGACTGAAAGGTCTAGGAGGGCTTTTAACAAGGTATTGTCGGACTTATTCACCAGATTACTTTCGATCTTGGGGTAGGCCTTGCTAAGGCAATCGGATTGATACGATTCCAGATGCTTTCTGGCGTCATGATAATTCGCAGATTTTTTAACCACAGAGGTCTTAAGCGATTCATTGAGCTCAATGGCCCTGGTTAGGAGGTCGCTCAGTTTTTCCGGACATTTGGCGTACGCCGGTCCGGCGTAAGTCAGGAGGCTCAAGGAAAGAATGGCTAGCAATAAATTGATACGCAACATCGCACCCCCACTAAAATAGCGTTCGAACTAATAAATACGCGACCGAATTAGAAAAGGGCAGCAGTCTTTTTAACGCATATTCACACTCGCCCAGATCGGCATCAGTAATGCCGATACAGCCCGCGGTCCCAGACTTTCCTCCATCCGGATGAATCCGAAGCAGGGTTCGCTCCGTGGAAAACAAGGGTTCCAAATCAACGCTAAAGCCGACTCCCTCTCGAACCATCGCTCCATCGGTGCGTTTTCTAAAATTTGAGCATTTATACCAGCCGGTGGGAAGGGGCTTGAGCCGTTTTCCCGAACCGCTTACTGCTTTCCAACGAAGGCCTGATGCCGGCAAGGTGAGGTAACCAAAATCGTAGGTAAGATCTGGTTTAACAGGCGACATGTTAGTTCTAACTGGCTTAACTTTGCTATCAATCTCGAGAGCGCTAAGAAAATCGACCATTATTTTATCTCCATGCCCACCCAAGAATGCAGTTTAAATGCCGGTTGAATCAAGCCTGGCAAAGGCAGGATAGCGTGGGAATTGTTTCAAATTTGAGATGGAGCGTTCGACCTTGAGAAAACAATCTTCGCCATTCCTTCCCATGGAATTTCGAGCCCGCTGCAGATAGACTAACCATGGTATAGCCTTTAAATGGCGAAAGAGAGGCGAAGATGTGTGCGGTGATGATCCTGGGAATGCTGGCTTTAGAACCCGCAGATATTCCGAGTCTAGAGGCGGTGATAACCATTCAAAAGGAGTTTACCGTCCTGGACTCTCTCTTGGAGGGCTCCGCCAAAGAATCTCAAACGGGCTTCCTAATTTCCGCGTACCAGCTTGACGAGTTGCAGCGTTTTCTTTCAAACGATGGCTGGGGTTTTCTCGCTCTCTCCCAAAATCTCCCGGCCGGATATGTGATGGCAAGTTCGGGAGCTTCCTTTCTAAACCGTCACCCCAATACCGACTTAACTTGGAACAGTAGCGCGCTAGAAGTGCGTTACCGTAAAGACTATGAAGCAGGCAACTTTGAATACCTCGACCAGATCGCGGTTACTGAAGCCGTCCATCGAAGAGGCGTCGCCGATCGACTTCATGAGGAATTTGTTCGCAAAGGAACAAAACCTCTAAAACTTGCCGCCGTTCTAGACGAGCCAATCCGCAATCGTGCCTCAATAAATTTTTTTGAATCGCTGGGATACGAGAAAGTCGGCTCCTTTTTTACCGCGGAGTTGCGGGGAGTCAAAAACGTAAAAAGCACGGTCTATGCAAAAGAGATTCGATAGTCTTGTTACTCATTTTTCGCTGCGCAACGCTTTCGTCATCTTCGTAATCACAGCGACCTACTCTTTCGGTTTGTCTATCCCCAGCCGCAGTGGACAAGCCGTACTTTTGGGGGTTCACGGTATTGCCTGCATGATCTGCGGGGGAATTGTCTGGTACCTGAGCGGTTCATCCAAAGTAAGAGTCGCATTACTGCCAATCGTCTTTCTTACCTGGGGCATGGGAGAATTGGGTTGGGCTTATAGCTACTTCTGGAGGGACCTGCAAAGCCGCCTCGCTCTCGTTGTCATCCTCACTGAGCTGCTTTACTCCCTCTCTTTTTTCACCGCAGCCCTGTCACTTTTCGCAGCTCTCAGTAAAGAATGCCAGAAGCAGCTTCCCTCTAGCCCAGTCGCTGGAGTAGCCCTGCTCATTGCAGCGCCTGTGGCGCTTCGCCTAGTACTGCAACCCTTCCTCCATCACGGGGATGAAGCCATCTTCACTTTGTTTAATGCGGGCGAAGTCGCTGCTATGTCTTCGTCATTCGCACTCCTTTTCCTGTCGGTTGTGGTGATCGTCTGCTCATCGGAACTAGCTTGGTCCGCTGTGGGTGCCGGCTTCATGTGTCTTGTTTTTGGGGACTGGGCGATACGCGTTGATAAAGTGATAGGGCACAAGCCTGATGTGGTGCTCTATTCTTTTTTGGTTCTCTTTGGAATCTATACCGCCTTTTACGCCTATCTCGGCGCTAGACGGAAAGAGCGAATACTGCCCTTTAATCGCAAGAGCATCTTAAGTTCGTTTAAATTGGGAACTGTCCTTGTAGTTTTTTTATCCCTCATCTTCTACTGTGTCTTCAAAAAGGGAGATTTAGAATCGATCAAAATCCTTTGCCTCGGTTGCAGCGTGGGAACTTTTCTTTCGGTACTATTAATTCATCTTCTGATGGAGCGAATCACCAAGACGACGGAGCGACTGGGGCAAATCTTAAGTAGCGAATCGAAGCAAGAAACGCCCCTTCTCGGAAATCCTGAAGTTGCCGATCTGCCTACTGAGTTTCAGTATATGTATCAAAGTGTGTTCTCCAGAATGTTGTGGGAGAGACACCTTTTAGAAGAACAATTGATTGCGAATCGAATCACCGAAACCCAGCATCAAGTGGCGCACGATATTCGATCGCCGTTGACCGCCCTAGCCGCCACGGCCGAACACCTTGAAGCCCTGCCGGAGGAAGCTTCCAACTTAGTAAAAGCTGCGATCGCAAGAATTCAAGAAATTGCTAATGGTTTGCTGCGAGCGGGGAACACTGAAGTTATTGAAAAGGGAAATCTTACTTCGATTGCTATTTGTGAGCTTATCAAGGAAGTCATCTCGCAAAAGCAATTGGAGTTTCGCTCCTTAAACAAAGTGGAAGATTTTGTGCCACCTCCCAATGAGGAAGAGCATCAAATTTTCTGCGATGGCGGTCAGCTTCGAAGAGTTTTATCCAATCTGATCAATAACGGAGTTGAAGCGACCAAGCACATTGGCGCGGTAAGAATCGAGCTACAGCGCATCGAGGGCTACATGCAGATCGCAGTCATCGATAGCGGCGTAGGAATTCCCCAAGATATTTGCAGCCAACTAACCAAGAAATGGTTTAGTTACGGAAAGCCCGAAGGAGTTGGTCTTGGGCTTTACTTCGCGAGAAAGACAGTCGAATCATGGAACGGAAAATTTGAGATCAAATCCTCAGTCGGAACGGGAACCATTGTAACGCTGCTCATCCCGTCAGCTTAATACCCCGTGACAAAGGTCTCGCAGAGTTAGATGGCCGCTCTCGAGCTACGCACCTTTCAATGGTGAAAGTCGGTTTGATTCCATCTTCTCCTTCGGCTACGCCGCGATAAGCCCGCGACCCCCACCGTACAAATGCCAATCGATGAAAAAGGGAATTTCTGAAAATCTCCGGAGTTTTTTAAATTAACAAAGAGTTTTCCATCGTTGGAGTTACCGCCGTTGACGGTCTTTGCGGGGAATGTCCCAAGAAAGCCCCAGGGAACAAACAGTCCGCGGGCCAAAAGTAAGTGGGTATTTCCTTATGAGGATACATTTTCAACGGTTCATACGTCTTTAAGTGAAAGGAGAATTTATGCTCTATAGACCAGTTCTTTTCTTTGTGATGTCAGGCGCCGCGTTAGCTGGCGTGCCACCCATAATTTCGGGAGGATACTCCCACACCTGCGCGCTGCTCAACGATCAGGTGAAGTGTTGGGGTGCTAATCAAACCGGACAAATCACACCGCCGACCTTGAATAAACCCACCGCGCTCGCGGCGGGTGTACTACACAGCTGCGCGATTGACGCAGACGGTGTGAAATGCTGGGGATACAACGAATCCGGTCAGACAAATGTTCCAAAGCTTGTTTCTCCGAAAACGATTGCGGCCGGCGATAGGCACACATGCGCTCTGGACGCCAAGGGCGTCACCTGCTGGGGAAAGAATGATGCTGGACAGACCAACGTCCCCAAACTCGTTTCGCCCACTGCGATTTCTGCCGGCATCTTTCATTCTTGCGCGATTGTCTCGGAGGGGGTGAAATGTTGGGGAAGCAACAGAGACGGCAACCTTTCCATACCCAAACTTTCCCACCCGACGGCAATTGTTTCTGGGACGGCCCACACGTGCGTGCTGGACGAAGGAAAAGTGAAATGCTGGGGCGCAAATGGATTCGGCCAAACAAAAGTTCCCAAATTAGACAGGCCATATTTCATTTCAGCCGCCGGCTATCACACCTGCGCACTCGATAATAAGGGACTAAAATGTTGGGGAGAAAATACATCGGGGGAAAGTACGGTCCCGAAACTAAATTCTCCCAAAACGGTTGGCCTGGGAAATTGGCATACGTGTGCCCTCGACCAAGACGGCATCAAATGCTGGGGAGAAAACAAGGACGGCCAATGCGCCGGGGGCTCTTGATCGGACTCACGAGAAACTCCATTGGTAGTGTAAATCTAGCCTGACGCCTTTGAGAGGGATCCCTCTTTCAAAGGCGTTTTCAACTAACTATTTGTAAAAAGGTGTGTGCACTTTTTACAAGAAGCTGGCTTAGCCCGAACTGGCAAAGTTAACGGATGCAGTAGGTCGAGACGCTGCGAAAAAGGGAGTGCGAAAAGGTGCCCGTGACGAGAAACATTGTTTTTGATTTCGGCGGTACACTTACCGACACTCTTGGTCTGGCATTGGCTTTTGGAAATGAAAATCAGCACCGTTTTGCTAAGTCTATGGTCACTCGGGAGGAGTTTCGAGCGCGCTCTATACGCGATTTCACGCCAAGGTAGATTTTATTATCTGAAAGAACGAAATCGAGGACATATTGTCACCAAGGGACTTTTGGCGCCCGGAAAAAAATATCTGGCGACTGCGTTTCGTTCCGGTTCGTCCGCCTGGAGTAAGTTCCGGGAGATGTGAATCCATTGGCGCTCTGTGCGAGCCATAGTCGGGATTTATGAAAAAAAATGACGCCTATGCACTTGGTGTCTTTTCCTATCGAAGGACCTTCGGCACGGTTGTTGCTCTTCCCATTCATGTTCCGCAAGTCCGTTTCTAAAAACTGTGTCTGGGGGAGAGCGAAGCAATGAAGGCCTTTTCAACCGGTTTGGGTTTGATTTGCGGCGTGTTGATGGCGTGGGGCGGAATCGCCGCTGCGGCGGGATTAGTTAGGGGTTTTACACTTACCGAGATCGGCAATCATCTATACGACGTGTCAGAGGATCTGACTTCCAAAACCGAGGCGCAGATTGTCGTCGATCGCCTCTTCGCGCTCGGAGTCCGACACATTAATTTAAGTCCTCGGGCTGTGATGCACGATCCCAGACAATCTTTCGTAACGCCGGTTACCGATCCGGCGTTTCAGCAAAACGAGCGGGCACGGTATCTGCGTTTCATTTCCTACCTGCACCAGCTGGGAATGACCGTTGGAATCCGCCCCATCGTGTTCGTGGTGGATGCCTTCGGGAACTCTCCGTATATCGAGCCTCTACCGGGAGGTGGGCAGAAAATCTGGTGGCACGGAAACATTCAACCCAGTGATCCGGCCGCGTGGTTTCAATCGTTCGTAAATTATTTAGACATTTATCTTGAGATTGCGCGATCCGCGGGCGTTGAAGAATTTACCATCGGAGCGGAACTGGAATCGATGACTGTCGGAGCCCAGACCGCCTGGCCCGCAAACCCGTTCGGTTTTCCCACTTCGTGGTTATCGGTGCTTGCCCATGCCAGAGAGGTTCTTCCGCTCGGTACTCGGGAAGCGTACGACATCAATTTCGCGGATGATCCGGTGCTAGTGGCGGGGGCGATGATTCCGGGGGCCGAGCTCGCCAACTGGAGAAGACGCATTGCTTACTCGTCGCCGACAACCGCGGAAGAAATTGCCTCCCAAAAAGCACTCATCGATTTCTATCGTGGTCTGGACACGGTGGGTGTCGACATGTACCGATCGCTTGCGACACAAGATGAGATCTTGCCCGAAGACTACGATTCCTTGGTGGCTCTCTTGCGCCCCCGTACTGACGGATTGGTGGGCGAATTGTCGAAAACCCTTTCCGATATCAATGGGGCGGTCGGGACAAACAAGTCATTACTGCTAAAAGAAGTCGGTTTCAAAAGCGTCGACCGGGGTTTTGTTAATCCGTTCATCTATTCGGGAACGGGAGAGTTTAATTCCGACCACCAGGCCGCTGCTTACGAGGCTGTGCTCTCTTCTTTTTTTTCGAATCAATTACCGTGGTTTCTCGGATTGGTCTTTTGGGATACCTCGGTCGATCTGACGCTGCATGGCCCATTCGATCTCGGTTTTAGTCCCTTGGGCAAAGCACAGACGGAGAGCGTGATCTCACATTTTTTCCATTAGCGCGAAGGCCTCACACAAGCAAAGGGAGCCTCAATGAACGACAGTAGTCCAAAAACCGCTCTGATCGTATTCGGGACACGGCCGGAAGCCATTAAAATGGCTCCGATAGTACGGGCTCTGAGCAACACAAGCGGGCTCAGTGCGATAACCTGTGCGACGGCACAACACCGCGAGCTTATGGATCAAGTCGTGGATTTTTTCGGTATTCCGACCCACTACGATCTGGATCTGATGCGTCCCGGTCAGGATCTGTTCAGCCTCACCGGCCGCTGCTTGATGAAAATGCGTCAGGTGTTGATCGATTGCAGGCCCGACTTAGTTCTGGTTCAAGGCGACACGAGCACGGCTTTCGCAGCGGCGTTGGCGGCATTTTATCTCAAAATCCCCATCGCACACGTGGAAGCGGGGTTGAGAACTTCGGAAAGGTACTCCCCATTCCCCGAGGAGCTCAATCGCAGAATGATCACTCCTCTGTCTGACCTTCACTTCGCCCCCACCCGGGAGTCGGCAGAAAATCTTCTGCGGGAGAATATCCCCTCCCAGTCAATTTTTGAGACGGGAAATACGAGTATCGACGCGCTCCTGTGGGCTGCGGCACATCAGCGGGCCTATCCCGAGCTAAAGTCTCTTTGGGGCGACCGAACGATGATTCTCATGACAGCGCACCGACGCGAAAATTTCGGTGAGCCTCTCGTCGACATATTTGATGCGGTTCGCAAATTCGCTCAAAACCACCCTGAAGTGCAAATCGTATTCCCTGTTCATCCCAACCCCAACGTCGCGCTGGTTGCCAAAGCACGCCTGGGCGGAGTCCCTAATATTTCACTGTTATCACCTGTTACGTATCCGGAGCTTGTCTTCTTACTAAGCGAGTGCCAGTTCGTGCTCACCGACTCTGGGGGATTGCAGGAAGAAGCGCCAGCCATTGGTAAGCCGGTTCTGGTGCTCAGAGAAAGTACCGAGCGCCCGGAAGCGGTGAGCGCTAATTGCGCGCGATTGGTGGGACACGATCGAAATAGAATTTTGGAGAGTATGAATCAGTTGCTGGATCGCGAAGGGGCCGACTACCAACTCATGAGCCGACGCGGTAGCCCCTATGGGGATGGTAGAGCTGCGATCCGCATCGCCGGGATTTTGGAAAAATATTTCGAGGGACGGGAGTCAAAACCACGCCCTGCTATGAAACCACGACCGAAAATCGAGTACGGGCCTCCTCGTATTATCCACTCAACGGTGGAAGCGGCGGCGACAATGACTTAAAAGGAGACTAAGGGAAGCGGTGTGGAAATTTAGCGAGAGAATTCATTTTGTCTATTAGAGAGAAGGAACGTTGTTCAATAGCACACAAATTCGCCGTCATCTGACGCAATTACTACTCACCTTAGTCTGCTTCGGCGGACACGCGATAGCGGCGAGTTACCAAGGCGACGTCTACTCGGAATCGGTCTATACGGGAGATCGCTCTCTTTTTTCCACCAGTACTCGTGCGCGCCTTGATACCAAGATGGGCGCTAACTTTTCTCCGTTCCTGGTTTTAGGGGAGGAGACCCAGTCTTTGGCGAACACGGCTTTTGATTTTGATTCGAGCTCCCACGGTTACGGGGGAGGCGGGGTTCGTTTTCTTTTGGGAAACCTGACTCTTTCCACTGAGGCTCGCTACCGCCTTTATCTTCGACCACGTCCTGAGCTTGCCAAATATCAACCCACCGTGGATTTTCGGGGTTTAGTGACTTACGGGACTCAATTCGAATTCAATCCCCTGTTCGACCTAAACTCCGGACTCGGCGTGATTCCGTTCATAGAGCTATATATGGAGTGCGTCTTTACCAGCGCAGACAGCAACAATCTCATCGGCGCTGGTTTCGCGAGGCTGGGATTACGCCATCCCTTTAACAATAATCTCCATCTTGATCTGTTTTGGGAGCCTTTCCTGAATTTCGATACGATAGGCCATTTTTACGACAATCATGTCGATTCCCGTTTAACGCTAAGAGTACAACAAGGCGTTGGTCCGATCACTTTTGGTCTTTCGCTCTCTCACGCCGTTACTCGTTACCTTGGTTCCGACGCTACCATGCGGGGGGCACCAGCATCCCTTACCACAGGGCTACGGGGTATGTTCGTCATGGGGGCCGCCCTATGATGGGCGCTTTTACCCAGCACTCAATCACTCAAACTCTCGCCCTACTCATTTTCTTGCTGGCCGTCGTTTATTTCATTTCTGGGCTTGATGACCTGTTCGTCGATGTCATCGCCCATCTCTGGCGACTGCGTCCTCGCTCTCTCGACGCTTCCGCGCTGGAACGGCTTACCGAAGCAAGGGAAAAGCGGATTGCCATCATTATTCCGGCGTGGAACGAGGGAGAAATTATCGATCGCATGCTCTTCGGCAATCTCTCTCGAATCAATTACCGCGAATTCGAGATTTTCGTAGGCGTTTATCCGAACGACCCGGCCACCCGACAGAAAGTCGAACTGGTAAGCAAACGCTGTCCCAACGTGCATCCGGTGGTAAACGTTCGACCTGGCCCCACGTCAAAAGGTCAGATACTCAACGTTGTCGTGCAAGAGATCGTCGATTTTGAAACGAGGAATGGGATGGAGTTTGCGGCGCTGTTGATGCAGGACGCGGAAGACATCATCCATCCGCTGACGCTCAAGCTTGCAAATCAAGAGGTCGACACCGCCGACTTCATACAAATCCCTGTGTTTTCATTGGAGGCTAAACTTTCGCAACTCGTGGCGGGTACTTACATGGACGAGTTCGCAGAAAGTCATACGAAGGATATGCTGGTGCGCAACGCACTGGGTGCCGCGATTCCCTCCGCTGGTGTGGGGACGGTGCTATCGCGACGATTATGGCTGGCGCTTCTACGGCAACATGCCGGCGCGGTTTTTAACGAGGGTTCGCTTACGGAGGACTACGAACTGGGGATACGTGCTCACCTACTCGGTTTTCTCCCGCGATTTGTGTGCGCGCGTTACCAAAACGAGCTTGGTTGCGATGAGTTCATCGCTACTCGCGAATATTTCCCCAAAAAATTTTCGCGTAGCATGCGACAAAAAACGAGGTGGTCTACCGGAATCTGCGTCCAGGGGTGGCGCAATATGGGGTGGGTTGGAAACATCGGTAACAGATATTTTCTCTTTCGTGATCGCAAAGGGCTCTTCATGAATCTGGCGAGTTTTCTTGGCTACCCCTGTGCACTGGCGTTCGGACTCGCATGGTATTTCGATCCGCGTGGGCTCGGAGCGCTGGTGGTTATGCCTAAATTCTTCGAAGCGTTGATTGCGTTTAATACTTTTCTCATGGCAAATCGCTTCGTCCAACGAGTCCGGTGTACGTGGCGGATCTACGGAATAAGGGGGGCAGTCCCCGTGGTAGCTCGTTGGCCGGTGGGAATTTTGATCAATGCACTGGCTTCTGCACACGCTGTCCGTGCAGGGTGGCAGGAGTTTTTTCGGGGCACGGTGCTTAAGTGGGAAAAGACGGAGCACGAGTTACCTCTTGGATTTGGTGACGCGTTGACTCCACAGGAGGGGTAACAGATGTGGCGATTTCTATTTTGGGTTGTGCTTACGCAAATATGCTGCGTGCAAACCCTGAACGCCAGGTGTGTCCAGATTTACTATGACAGCGGTTCATCGACCGATCCCAGTTATACCTTCGGTCGGGTCCACGCGCTGTTCCTGCAGAATCTGCTGGGGCATTTCCCAACGCTTCAACAATTCGTCACTCCGGTAGAAAAATACGAGAAGGGGCAAATCGAACGTTGCGAGACAAATTTCTATGTTGGCACCTACTATAACAATCCCCTCCCCAATGACTTCTTGAGCGATTTCGTTTCAACGACTAGGCAGACCGTCTGGCTGGGCTACAACGTGTGGGAATTTACGCCTGATGTCCTCTTGAAACTTTGGGGGGCGAGCTATCAGAGCCTCTCGACGTTAGACTGGCAACACGTGGACACGAAAGGCCTACCAGGATTTTTTCGAGATTTTGACTACAAAGGACAAACTTTTACCAAGTATGGAGTGCTCCTAGACGGCCAACCAACTCAATTCGATGGCGCGTATGAAATGACGTTACTGAAGTTCTTGGATCCAGAGTCGGAACGAACGGTCCTGAGCTGGGCACGGCATTCCACCTCTGGCCAGCGAGCGCCCTATGTTATAAAAAACGGATCGCACTGGTTCGTAGCGGATAGTCCTTTCTCATTCATCCATGAAGCGGATAGATACCTTATTTTTTCTGATCTCTTGTTTGATATGCTGGGTGAACCCCCAATCTATCTGAAGAAAAAACCCGCCCTCATTCGCATCGAAGACGTTCATCCCAGAACCCCGCTTTCACAACTCAACGCCTTGGCAAATGCATTTCAAAAAATGAAGGCGAATTTTGCAATCTCCCTCATTCCTGTTTTTAACGATCCCTATCGCGTTCAAACACCGGCACCTCTCCCGACGACTGTGGACCTCACCCAAGTGCCCGCTTTCGTGGATGCGTTACGGCAAGCTCAGGCAAAGGGGGGAGTTCTGCTTCAACATGGCGTTACCCACCAGCTCGACAACGTAAAAAACCCAGTTGGAGTCACCGCCGCCGATTTCGAGTTTTGGGACAAGGCGAAGTGGGGGCCAGTGGACAAGGACTCGTCAAACTGGGTAGTAGAGCGTTTGGAGCGCTCTTTCTCTGTTTTAGATAAAGTGGGTCTAAAGGTTGCGGCGTGGTTGACGCCACACTATGCCGCTTCTCCGCTCGATAATATTATATTCGGGCAGATGTTCCTGTGGACGATGGGGAGAAGTTTTTACGTCCCTCACACCATCGTACAGAAAAGCGCCCTCCCGTCGCTATTGTCGTCAGATCTCTCGGGCTCGAGCGTGAATGGGCAACGCCTACGCTACTTTGAAGACCTCGTGGTTAGCCCTCTGAAAGGAGCCCTTACGGCGAGTCAGTTCTTCCCCTACGAAATTTATGGGGATGCCTATGGACAGCGACTTATTCCGGAAAACGTCGGTTATCTGAATCCTGATTCTGGGATTACCGTTGATACCCTCATCGAGCGTATCCAGCGAAACGCCGTGCTACGCGACACGTGGGCATCGCTTTTCATCCACCCGTTTATGGTGGAAGACAAAGCGCACGGTGGCCTCGGCGAGTTTTCGGGCGATACGCGCGAGATCGAACGACTCATCGCCGCGATTCAAAACGCGGGATATGAATTCGTGGATCTGGGGACCTGGACACAAAGCCATTTAAAAAAGATTAGACCGCAACCCATCGAGCCGTAAGGGGAGGCGACGGATTCGCGTTTTTGGTTATTTTTGATGATTTTTGACCATTTTTGGTCAGATGTTTCCCATTTTGCATCCGTCCGAAGACCTGCGTATTGGCCGAAAGTAGTGAAAACTCGCTAAACCAGCCGAATCTCAACAGCTCCAGCCATTTCTTTGGACAAAAGTTTCACACCGAGAAGATCGCATCGGGCGATCACTTCGTCATCCTCAGAGTGACTGGTTACCAAGATAGCCTGAGTCGCGAGATCGCGAATTAGGTACCCACTTCCTTTTACCCGTTCCGCAAAGCCTTCAGCTCATCGACCGCACCATCGATGGTGTCAATGTCCTTTGCGAAGCCTTCGCTATATAAAAGGGATAGTTCTTTTAGATTTTTGCGTGCGCGGTCCAGCATAAACTGATCGAAAGCGAAGCTATTGGCCTCGGTGATGACACGCGGAAGAAAAAGCGCATTTAGCTTCGATTGGATAAAATCCCGTAGGTAATTGATACGGAAAATCTTCAGACGCCTATCGACCAGTGGGAGATAGAGCGCATCCTTGTACATGACATTCTTCATTGCATTAAAAATTTCGGGCGAACTCAGGATGAGCCGACCATAGCGACGATGGGTGCTATAGACGGTGGTAGTCCAGTTACCGAGCTCAGATCTGTTCGTGATTCTATCCAGATAAGTGTCAGCTTCCGGCATCGTCATCATGAAGAGGGGAGATTCCAATGCATTCCATGCGATTTGATCCGCGAACGCCTCCTGGGATGGCTCAGTGGTTTTTGCTTCCGTCCAGTATTGTAACGCGGCTTGGCGGATCGACAGGTGCGCTTGCTTAAAGGCCACATTGACCTCTTTTGGCTCCTTGAAATTGTTAGTCCTGAGATCCCGCTCTACCTTCTCTAGAGCAAACGAAACTTCGTTAAAGCGCCTTTCGACTTGAACGAGTTTGTCTATTTGATCCGGTTGCTCACGTTCCAATTTGGCGACAACGTCTTTAAAAGACTCCAGCTCAGACGATACCGCTTGGGCCAAGCGACGCTTTTCATCCAAAACAGAAATCTCACTTTCGATTGGATCAGATTTCGTACCATTTTGGATCCGGATCACCAATGCCTGCGCCTGGGTCTTCACCTTGGCGAACGGACTGGTCAACGCTAGTTGGATCAATGGGTTGAGAAGGTTCTTGTAATAGATAGAAGGAATTTCATTCAGACTGTAAAGAAACTCAGACTGAGAACGCCCAATCTCTTCGATCGGCTGTGAAGGGCTGGCGGCCTTACCCATTACCTCATTAAAGGTATTTTCCGTATTGGTGTATTTCTTTTTCTTCGAGTTGAGATCATCGATTTGTTTGTCGATGCGAGATACCTGAGACTTTACCTCTTTGATCGCATCGTCAACCGGCGGAGCAAACGCGCGTGGCTCTTTAGGCTTAGGCGCGGGCGAAGTGGGGCTGCCTCCAGCGGGAGCCACTTTTTCGGGAGACTGCTGGCATGCGGTTCCTAAGAGCAGAAGCGTCCCACAAAAAAACGAAAGCAGCGCTCGGTAACTGATCGATAGCATAAAATCCCTCTTCATCATCCATTCCCTTAGACTTCTTTGTGGGCTTACTAAGCAAGATGGAGGCCAATTCCGGTAGGGCTATGTCAGCTTTGACATTCCAGAACTTGTGTCAGAAATGAGATTCCGATTTGGCGGTGGGCCGGTAGTGACGAATGCACCAGTCAGTGGAAAATGATGCCCCATTAGCGCTTCGATGCGATTTCAATTCGGCAAGCAAGCACATAGTCGCGCCGTGGATCACCTAGACCGAGGATTCATCGGCTGGGCATCTCTTTCGTCTCTCAACTAGGGCAACGGTGTCTTGTCTGCCATAAAAATGAGTTCGAGCCTCGGCACGCGGGTTGATTTCTAAAACTCCTTCAAAACGAGATCATTCTCAACGCAAACGGATAGAATTTCAGAATTGTCCCATATGAACTTCAGGAGGGAAGGACAGCAATCTTTGCCCTCGATAGGAGATTTATCAATACCAACGGTCAGGCGTGGTCTTCACTGCCTTTGTTCCAAAGACGAGCTCTATTTCGACTCGGCCGCGGCACATAAGTCTTCGAAAGGCACGCCTCGTAACTCTCCCCGCCCGTCCCTTAGTATCTCTGTCACCGAAATGGCCCCGGAAATCAGTCTATTCTTGGTGCGAATCGTTATTTGGATTGGCGTCTTCGGCTCTTTCGGTAGCACCCGTTTAATCGAGCGAATCCCGCTTGCGGTAAGCTGGAAATCGAGTACTCCCTGGTTGTTGGTTTCCCGTACCCCTCTTGCCAGTTTGCCGAGGTACAACGACGTGAACTCCGAGGGGGAGCTAGTCTGATTCGCGTTTGCAGCGCCAAGAGTCAGCTCTATATCTGGTCTCACACCAGAACCCACACACCTTCTGCCTTTTCGAAGGTTATTCATCGTTTCAAGGGCCTTTCGACACATCGAATGACTCGGACTGAGCTTCATACATTTCTGAAGGGCGGCTTCGACTTGGTCAATCGAGGCGGAGGAATACGCATCTAGTAGGTAAGCTTGATAGGAATACAAGTCAGGGTCCGAAGGGACTTGAGTGGTGAGGTTGGCGAGTTGGGTTTTGAGCGTCTCGTCAAAATGCTCCTGGTCTTGTAAATCCAAAGAGCCATAGAGTTCTAAGGCCAGATGAAGCATCTCCTTTTTCACGCTGATATCAGCGTGGGGTAACGCCCCAATTTGAGAAGCAAGCGACACGATATCCTTATTCGGAGGAAGAGATTTGGATTCGTCTGCCATCAAATCAAAAAACTTCAAAAGTAACTGTCGCTCTTTCTTGTTTGGAATCTTGGATAGCTCGAGTCTCTTTTCCTGAATCTCTGTTTTGGACAATGTAGACTGCTTTCCGAGGAGCCTTTCGATGATTGGATTGATATCGGGGAATCCGCCATCCTTGGCGATTCCCGATGTCGCTGTGACTAGAAGGCAAAGCAAACAAAAAACTCTTTGCACGGACAAACCTCTTTCCCGTTAGAAGGTAACAAACTCGATATAAAAGCGCGTCACCCAAAGGTAAGCCCGTTCCTTGCGGCACCAAAGCTGGCCGTACGGGCAACCCAGGGGATGGATCATCGAGGGCTCTTTGAAGGCCAATACTTTCCCCTGTTTCAACTCCTCCTCAACCTTCCAGCGGTCATCCCCGCTTCCGACTATACCCATGGCAACGAATTGGGGATACTCAGTTGGTCGGAGTATTGTTTCAGATCATACGAGAGAACGAGCATCACTCCGACGTTCATCTTCAAAAAATTTTGCATCGCGGGAGTCAGCCGTTTGAGGCCTTCATTAACATCCTGCTTAAACCTCCGCATGAGAAAGTGCGAGCAAATACTGGTAAGAATTTTTGCCAAGAACTTGGCCTTTCCATCCATCATCTTCTGATCGGATCTCATGGTATCAATGAGGGGGAGCGCATAACTTTGCCCCATAGTGGATCTTCCTTTCGTGATTACTCCCATCTTGTATTCAAATCACGTGCCAGACGAGAGTTGGCCGTGGAGCCCACAAATGGGCACATCCAAGAGGGAAGATCTCATTCATGATCTGCGCCGTCTCAATTCTGAGACCGAGCCGCTCTGTTCTCAATCGTCTGTTCGTGCGAAGCGGAATCTGTACTTAAATGCGGGACTGTCGGTGACTGAAATGATTCCAGGAGCGCTTTTGCCCTTCGGTGACAATTTACGGCCAGAAAATCTTCCGCAATCTTACTCGACGACAGCTGCCTAAATTCATGATACAGTGCGTCATAAAAGAAAAATTGTTTAGGGGATCTACCTTGCGTTCTTCTGAGGTTAGCAAAGTAAATAATATCCAAGTAATTCGTAGCGAATTACTCACGGAAGGCTGGGTGTTGAGCGATACGGGATCAAAGTTCCGAGCGAGCCTTATTGAAGCGCTCTCCAAAAAAATGGGTAGCGTCGACGAACTCTCTCAAGTACCGACCAGTCTGTTAGCGTCCTCGTATTATCGGGGACAACCTACTGTTTTTAGCAAAGCGCGAACCAAAAAATTCGTCGAATCATCCGCTATTCAAGTCATCGATGCCGAGGTGGAAACCGATCTGGAGTTTTGGTCTCGCGAGGCTGTAACTACTTTGGTAGGCGAGGGGGCTAAGCTTGCACTCGTCGGCCCTGAAGAACTAAACGAACTTTCAGCTGCCGTGTCTCTGATGATACGCGTGTATCCCGCTATCGAGAAGGAGCTAAAGTTCGTCCAGCAATTTGTCTTTTTTGAGAGTGACACGTGGATGGCGTCGTCGCAACCACACTTTCTAGGAGCTATTTTTCTCAATAGGCGTTTACTCAAAGACAAGATGCTTCTAGCTGAAACGATTGTGCATGAGTTGGCTCACCAAGAATTTTTTTGTTTGAATATTTTCGATCGTGTCGTGCAGCAATCAGCGGATCAGAAGGTTGTCTTTGCTCCTTTCCAAAAGCGTGACCGCCCGACGATCGGCCGGGTTCATGCGGCCCATTCTCTGTATCGCACTTGTCAATTCTTGAAAGCCGCGGCGAATGAAGGGCTCTTTCTACAGGAAGCGAAGCTTCTCCGGGAAACGGTGGCAACTTTTTCGCCGGGAGATTTAACTGAATTTGGAGAGTTTTTGGTCGAGCGCTGTTATTCGAAGATAGCATTGATACCTGAAGAGTCCAAAGTTTCGTAACCCAGAGGAGGTCAAATGGTGGAACTTAATATTTTTTTCAACCCGCTTTTTGCGGAAGCCCGCAAACAACTGTAGTCAGCGATGAGTGATCAAGAAAAAGAGCCGAACTATGGCCCGTTGCTACGACATTTCTCCATCACCGATGGATTAATTCGTGGCACAGGGCTGATTAATTTCGTCGTCATTGAAGCTGCTTTCGCTTTGCTACCTGGCTTTGGGGTCTATGGGCTGCTCATATCCAATACGATTCAACAGATAATCAACGGGGTTTTGGAAGTTCCTCTGGGTTGGATTGCTGATCGTTTCGGTTGGGCGAAAGCCACTATCTTTGCTTTCGCCATCAAATGCTTTGTCCCTCTGATTGACGTTGCGGCGGTCTATTGTGCTTTATTGGGCAAAACTGAGCTGGTTTGGCTGTTTGTTAGTCTGGATGCGATCGTAGATGCTCTATTTTTTGCGATTCAAAACGGGGCTTACGAAGCGGCGTACTTGGAGTGGTACCGGGTATCGGCTGAAAAATGCTTTGGAAAACACTCTACTGATGCGCCCCCTCTTTTTATTAAAAGCTTAAAATACTCGATGTGGGTGCGCCTCCTAATTCCGGTAACCATCATTGGATTTGTGTTGGCCCTACATGCCGCACCTGGTTTCGCCGACTTCACGGCCTACACAGCCACCTTCGTAGCGTTGGGACTGATTTCACTGTTACGCATAGTGGGCTTTATTAGAGTGTACCGAGACCTAAGGCCTATCATTGAGGTCGAAGGGATTCGAGTCGAGCGGCAAAGTACGATACGAGGGATGCGCTTGATTCACGAGGTGTGGACTCCGATATTTGAAAATCTGCCCGCTTTTTTTATGTACACGGCAGCCTGTTTTCAGGGATGGCTATGCTCTGCCTATATCGCCGGTATTGGAATGCAGCAAATGAGTAAGATAATGCTTGCCCAACCTTATCGGTGGTTTGTCAGCGTCTTACTCATCTTAGTCGTCTATATGCTGGATGCTATTTTTTGGGCGACCCTGGGTCATCGGATTAATAAGCACAATGCATCCTTGTGGGTGAGAAACCTGGGACTCAGCCTTCTCGGTACGGGGCTGGTGGCAACCACCTTGCACCTCGTGGAAGCAACCCCTCTCATTCAAGGCTTAGGTTTTGCGGCTTGTGTAATGCCTGGACTTCTCTGTTCGGCCGCCATCAAGTCCTTCCTCACCTCTCACATTCGAGAATGGCTAAAATCGGATTTTGTTTCTACCTGGCTCAGTATTTCTCATGCCATTGCGCTGATCTCTTTGGGACTTCTGGGGTGGGCTTGTGTGTACATGGATAAGATGGTTCCCAGCGCCTTGGTACTACTCGTAGCCACGATGCTTGTGGCCTTAGGGATCATCTATGGGTTAAATCGGGGAGTATTGACTCCTCAGCGGGAAACGATTTCTCTCCAAACTTTATTGCTACGCACCTTTCTCGGGGTGGCTATGTTGGCGGGAGCCGTGATGGCGGTCGGGGCGACCTATGTTTCTGTGGCGGCCCTGACTTTGCGGCAACACGTCACTGAGAAAAAACACGTGGATCGTATCAAGGAGGTGGCTACTCGCTACGAATTGGCTTCGGGAATTCCTCTTCAAGAATTCGCATCCCTCGATTTTCCTCGAAACACAGGTTGTGTGATCAAAGAAAGTGATCATCTAAGCCACCATACTAATTGCAACGATGCCCGCGATTGGCTGGCATCGAAGGATTACCCTGTTCGAACTCAGAGTGCGGATGGACTTCCTGTGAATCTTATTGTTCGTTTCGATCGTACGAATCTCGTGGCAAGCGCCTTAAAGCCACTCGCCCTAGCCCTATTTCTTTTTGTTTTCGGAATTTTTATTTTCTATCTGTTGATGCGCTCGATTACCAAAGGGATCCATCGAGAGTTAGAAATCGTGATGAAGCACGCGACAGCGAAATCCGAACTTGAACGGGAAGGCTGTGATAAATGCTTTACCATCACTGAGTTTAAGGAGGTTACCGAGCAGCTAAGGGCCGGCGATCTGGTAAGAAGTGAACTCGCTAGACAACAGATTGTCAGTGATATCTCGCTTCGAGTCGCTCACGACATCCACTCTCCCCTTGCGGTGATCAAAGCAGTTTCGCGAGAGCTCTGTTCGCTACCAGAGGAACTGAGAACACTGCTTCAGAATGCCGTTCAACGCATTTGTGATATCTCTAGTCATCTACTTGAAGCGGATCGCAATATCCGAACAATCGCTCCCGAGGCTGACCACAAATCCCCTTCCCCGCTAAGCTGTATTGTTGGACCCGCTGTGCAAGAAGTCGTAAATGAAAAACATTCGTGCTTACGAGGCCGGCCTGAACTCACTCTGGAACTTCATCTGAGTCCATCATCTCACGGCACGTGCATTATCGCTGACTCTGCACTAATCAAATCGGTGCTAAGCAACGTCATTCAGAATGCTGTGGAAGCTATTGACGATGAGGGTTCTATCAAAGTTAAAGTTGTACGAAAAGACGGTTGGCTCGTCATATCGATTTCCGACTCCGGTCATGGAGTTCCCAAGCAGATAAAGTCTTTACTGATGACGACAAAGCACTCCTACGGAAAAAAGAACGGGAACGGATTGGGGCTCTATAACGCAAAACGCCTCATCGAATCCTGGGGTGGGACCATCGCCATGGAATCTATAGAAAGAAAAGGAACGAAAGTAGACATCCGTTTGGTTTGCACCGAAAAAAGCCATTTATCGAATGGATCCCCGCGGCTCGTAACAAGAGCTAAGCCCCAAATTCACATCCGCAAAAATAGATAATTTGTAAGTAGCTGAAATGTCTAAGGTACCCACTTCCTTTTCATACGGGACCAAACGTACGAAAAGTCGCTATGTAGAAAGTGCTTCCGCTCCGAGGCTTTTAGCCGCGAAGCGGAAGTAGTAAAAAAGACCTCAATCATCACAAGGAGGTCTAGATGACAAATAAGAGAATCGATTATTCAGGGAAAAAAGTCTACGTG
>JBBQIT010000012.1:0-22683 GCA_038325205.1 Bdellovibrionota bacterium | reverse complement strand
TTATCTCACCTGGGCAGGCCTTACTAAGAACTTCAACCGGAGCTCAAATTCTAAATCACATCCGGAAAGAAGGGTTCTGGATTCCGGATGCGGACAGCTTTAAACTTTGGGCTTCTAGCTTCCGGACAAATCCAAGCAGTGGAGAAACACCATCCACACGGCATTCGCTCAATGAGTTTAAGGAAGGAAACTTGTCGTTCACCCCCGCAAACTCGACGTTAGCCACGGCTTTTAACCGAGAAGTCTATGAGTTACTGGACATAAGCCACGTTTCCGATTTGAAAGAAAGGCTATCATCCGTCTCCCCTCACGATCTCGAGCAGAGATTGAGCATAGGAAGGGGCTTGAGTTATCCCGGCTTTGACTGTGCAGCCGCATTTATCAGTTTCGCCCAGCCCTAAATCATGCCAGAGACGGACCGGCGCGATTTTTACGGTTGCTCTTCGCAGACTCGCCGAGGGTTGATGCGTAGCTTCCTGGGCGTGGGCGAAAGTAACTGGCAAGTAACTTCGGTTAGGCTGCCAGCTGCCGGCACGCAGTTCGAAGATCGTAGACCAGGTAATACTTGTCGGACGCTCCCCTCATCCTCTTGCGTTCTGCGAACCCCTGAGCATTAATGGCGTTAAGAGGTTTAGAAATGCCAAAAAAGAACGTCAAGACTCGAGCGATCCGAGCTCAGAATTTAACGCATGGTAATATTCCTGCGAGCGTCCAACTCGTGAAAGAGGTTCGTGATGAACTTAAAGCTGAAATTGGGTCCCTTCGAGCTGAAATCGGATCCGTCGATGCGAAAGTGGATGCGGTCCGGCACGAACTTGGGGCACAGATCCAGCAAGTTCTCGTCTCCGTGCATCGAACCCAAACCCTGATGGAAGAACAGCGAAGCGAAAATAGGGTCGTTCTGGACGGACTAAAGAACGTGACCGAGCGCCAAGACCGGATGGAGGGGGACATAGTGGAAATCCGCGATACGCTAAGAACGCTGCGAAGCGTTTCCCATTGAACCTGATTGCTTCGGGCTGCCGCGCTCACAATGACAAGGGATGAAACTATCGCGGTTTTCGCGGCTTCGAATAATTAGGCACGGCCTTAGTCGGATCTTCCGGCCAAGGATGACGAGGATACTTGCGTCCTAGCTCTTTTCGGATTCGGGGATATTCCCTCTGCCAGAATCCAGCGAGGTCGCTTGTGACTTGAAGGGCTCTTTGATTTGGCGCTAAGAGATGAACGGTTAGTTTGAGCCTTCCTTCTAATATCTCAGGCCCCACCATCCATCCGAAGAAGTCTTGGATTCTAGAAGCGATGAAAGGATCTTTGCCGAAAGCATACTGCACGGAAGTCTTACGTCCTGAGGGGAGAGCAATCGTACCTGGTAAAAGCCTCTCCCATCTGCCCTGAATATTGGAAGGCAAATAGCTCGACCAAGCTCCTATGAGATCAACTTCCTTTAGCTCCGCTAAGCCCAATTTGTCGCGCAACGGATCTAAAAGCCTATTTCTCATCTCTTCCCATTCTAGCAAGCCACTTTCCGGAAGATGGGCTTTCAGCGTCATGTAGCGAACCAACCACGCTTCACATTTCTCGGCGTCAGCAATTCTAGAAAATATCCTAGCAAAGGAAGCCGGATCCAATTGAGAAATCTTGGTGAGATCAGTGTTTAAGACTTCTTTAAGCAATAGATCAAAGGTTTCTTCGCTAGGTTTAGGAACCGAAGGACTTTCGGTGAGAACCAGTTCATCATATTTGACTTGAGAGGAAGCGATAATGCGACTTCGTTCTCTATCCCAGGTTAGGCAATTCAGATCAGAGATGAACGAGGGCTCGACATCAAGTAACCAATCTTCTTCTATAGGACAGACACATCTTAACTTCAGGGAAGAGCGTTGTTGATTGAGATGCTTCTGTTCTTGAATATCTAAGGCAATGAAAGTGTCGGAATCAGAAACCACTCCCACTTCTGCAATTCTCGCGGACCCACCGGATGAGAGGACTACGTCGACTTCGTCGGACTTTCCCCGTGCCGCTTTACGTTTCTTTCCGACTCGGTCGGGGAAAGCGGCGAGAAGACTGTGAGCGAGATGGGTGAGCGACGCCTCTAATGAGACTTTATTGTTTTGAGATTCGAAATTCCCCAATAGTTGTCGTTTCACTCGCTTTGCTGACTCAGAAAGAGAACCCCGGCTAAAAAGCTCCAGCGCGTCCATCCCTTCTAAATTTCCTTCGGCAAGCATAGCTGCTGCGGTGGCGCCTAAATCCAAAATGCCACGCTTTTCTGTTTCGATGAGCAGACGCGAAAGTCTCGGGTGCGCCGGAATTTCCACCATCCTGTTTCCAAATTCGGTGAGCTTTCCTTCCTTGGTTAGCGCTCCCAAGCGATAGAGTAATCCTTCAGCGGATTCTAAAGATCCTTGCGGGGGAGCTTCGAACCAGGGGAACTCCTTTATCGAATGAACTCCCAAGGATTTTAATTCTAAAACGGTTTGGGATAAATCAGCTCGGAGAAGTTCAGCCGTTTCGAAAGCGGATCTTCCTTCAAAATCGGATTTTGTATAGAGACGGTAACAAATACCTGGAGAAGTTCGTCCAGAGCGTCCCGCTCTTTGGATGGCACTCGCGCGACTGATATGCCGGGTTTTAAGCGACGGTACTCCCGACCACCAGGAATACGCGGCCGTGCGGTGCAATCCGCTATCAATAACAATCGAAACGCCCTCTATTGTGAGTGAGCTTTCGGCGATATTGGTCGATAAGATCACTTTGCGCTTGGGTGATTTCTTTAGCGCAGCATCTTGCGCTCCTCGCTCGAGCTCTCCGTGAAGCGGTGCGATTTCAAGATTCAAAGTGCCCGCTACGGTTTGCAGAGTTTGCGCGGCACGCAAGATATCCCCCATACCGGGAAGAAAAACCAAAATATCGCCAGTAGACTCTGTCTTTGGAGTGCTTTTACACGCTTGGGTGACCGCGTCCTTTATTAATTGGTCGAGCATCTTCGACGGCACGCCTGGCAGATAGTGTAGATCGATCGGAAATCTAGGCGCTTCAATCTGAACGACTTGAGACTCTGGGAGAAAGGCTTGAACCGCAGCGCTATCGAGGGTGGCGGACATCACGACCAATCGAAGATCAGGTCTCACACCCTTACGCAGTGAGGCCAAGTATCCCATGGCAACATCACCATGCAGATGGCGTTCGTGAAACTCATCTACTATTACACAAGCTACATTCGCTAAGGTGGGATCGCCGAGCAATCGGCGCATCAACATTCCCTCCGTTAGAAAACAAACGCGCGTCTTTTGGCCAACGACGCGCTCGAAACGAAAGTGATACCCGATGGAATTCCCGACCGTCTCGTTGCACTCCTCCGCCACTCGAGTGGCCGCAAGTTTAGCCGCAAGCCTTCTGGGTTCTAAAACAAGAATCTCTTTGTCTTTTCGAAAAGGAGCACTGAGAAGCGATGGAGGAACCCTCGTCGTCTTTCCCGATCCTGGCGAAGCTTCTACGATGACAGGTTTGTTTTGAGCAAGCATCTCTCCAATTTTTTCAAGATGCTCGTCGATCGGTAAAGAGATCCGGCTCATCCGCCCGGCTTATAAACCACGAGGTAGACCGCAAATCCTGAGGCGGCAATCGTAATCCACCACAACATTCCAGCCCAACTTGGTTTGCGAAGGACCAAAGCGATCTCTCCCCCTAGAAAGAGCCAGACCAAAAGTTTACCTACGGCCCAGTAAGGGAACGGGGAAACTCCGGCGAGCATTCCAAAGCCGCTTACGAGAACCGCCATCAGACCGATGCCGTGAGTGATCGCGGCTAGTTTGCGGACACTCTTGGTGGGCTCGGTACCGGCCATACGAACGAGGAGTAGGCCGGCCAGGCCCATAATGACCATGAACAAGCCACTTAAGTGGACAACTTTGTATACCGTGTAAGGAATCATCGAATTTTAATAACAGATTGGATTTGCTCTGTCATTCGCAGCGTTGGTTCGGGAATAATGAGGCTTGGGCGAGGGCTAAAACTGAAAATAAATAAAAGGAATGTCGGCTATGGCGCCGAAATTGAACAAACATAGGAGAACGGCGAGGTAAGCTCCCCACCTGGCCCAAACCGGCGCCAGCGCAAATTGGTCTAGCGCTGTCCTGTCCAACTTTTCAACCAGCCACACTCCGGCAATGCCTACGCAGGTCAGCCAGACTTGTCTGTGCTGGAGCGTTTCTTTGAGGGAGTCGATGGAATAGGCGAAGGGATTAAAGATGTTTCGAATGATGTTAAAGGCAGCGGGGAGCGTGTTCGCACGGAAGAAGATCCACCCCACGGTGACGATAAGGAAAGTAACGACGTTTCGGACGAGAGGTTGGAGTGGGTGACCAGACCAGTGGGCCCTGTCGGCGATAGCCTTTCGAAAGCTTTCTGTTTTTTGGGAACTTAGATACCAAACCGCGTGATAGAGCCCCCAAATGACAAAGGTCCAGTTCGCCCCGTGCCACAAACCGCTGAGGCAGAAAACTAAAAGAATATTTCTTACGTGCAGTAGAGAAGATCTCCGGCTTCCTCCCAAGGGCTTGTACAGATAGTCGCGAAACCAGGAAGTGAGCGAGATATGCCAGCGCTTCCAAAAATCCGTAGCAGATATTGCGAAGTAGGGCTGCCGAAAATTCTCCGAAAGGCGAAATCCTAAAACTCTAGCCAGTCCCACGGCCATATTGGAGTAGCCGCAAAAGTCACAGTAGATCTGAATGCTAAAGGCAAAAGTTGCTACGCACAATGGCGCCGCTGACTGAGGGGGCTTTGCGTTGTAAATGTCGTTCACGATGAGAGCTAGCCTGTCTGCAACGAAAACTTTTTGAAAAAGCCCGAATAGGGCGAGGCGTAAGCCACTGGTCGCAAGGGCTGAATCAAAAACCTTTTCTTCGCCAAACTGAACCAACAGGTTTTTCGCGCGTTCAATGGGACCTGCGACCAGCTGTGGGAAGAAGAGCACAAAAAGGGCGAAGCGATCCAAACGCTTTTCTGCGGCTTGCTCCCCTCGATAGACGTCGATGGTATATCCCATCGCTTGGAAGGTATGAAATGAAAGTCCCAACGGCAAAACGAAATCCCAAACGGGAGTAGCAAAGGCCGGATTCTGTAATCGAGCGAGCCAACTGATGTTTTGGCAGAAAAAGTTGGAGTACTTAAAAATGGAGAGCATCCCAAGATTGCCCGCTAGACTCATCCCCAAATACCATTTTCGGCGAGCCCCACTTGCTTTTTCAATGAGTATCCCCGCGAAATAATCGATGAGGATGGTGACGAACAAAATCAGAATGTAACCAGGGATAAGGGCCATGTAGAAATAACAGCTGGCCACGAGCAAAAAGGCGGTCCTAAATCGATGAGGCAATCCGAAGAAGGCGAGCGCTATCACCGGAAAGAACAGGAAGAAATGTATAGAATTAAAAACCATAAAGCTAATGCTTGTAGTCTCTTATCGGTATTCTCAGACTTTCCGATAAAAAGTTATCGAGAGTTAACTATCTGAACTGGCCGACTGATAATGCGAATAGTCATTAGCGGCGTTTAGGGATGGTCGGTGCTAGTGAGGGCGCGGTCCGCAGTCGCCCGTCTTAGGTAAGGCACCACCTGTTTTACGACCTGAATTCGGCCCTGGTGACTTAAATGTTCGGAGACCTCTGGTTCTGTGGGCCATAAAAATCCGTCGGCACCTAGGGAATTGGATAGGTCGAGAAACTCTGATCCCGTGTCGCGAGCCATGTCGGCCAAAAGACTTACATTCTCGGCGACCTGACTTTTAAACCGGGGGCCTAGCAGTCGCTCTCCGGTAACACAGTCTACAGGAGTAACATAAAAAAGGATCTTGGTTCGGGACGAAACGTAATACGAGACGATCTCTTTGAGGGCTTTGAATTTCCGGTGGTCCGCTTTAAGTTTGCCCATGTAAAACCAAAGGAACTGTTTTTTTATGATGCTATCTTCCTCGGGGCGAATGCCTTCGTCGTAGAAGTCTTTTGCGATCCCCACCACTTTATCGCCATCGAATACTTTTTGAGAAAGCCAAGTTTCCTGGGACGTTGATTCCAAATTGATTCCTTTGAAAATGAGCAGGGGCAATTCAAACGCACTAAGGAGCCGGGAGTGGGCGAAGCGAAGATCGGCTATCTCCCTCTCATATTGCCAACCTGGCCGCATATCAAACGCGCTCGAAAAGGATCGAAGATTGATGGGAACGACTACCATCGAAGGTTGATAGCGGGCCTGCTTAAAATAGTAACTATAACCGGAGAACACCTGACTGGCGTAAGCGGGGTAGCTGAGGACAAATACCTTCTTTTCCGGGAGGCCTTTTACTAGCATAGCCCCCAACGACCGGCCCCCCCCGTTTCCTCCGCGGGTAACTTCCATAATGCTGTCGCCAAAGATCAAGATGTCCGCTTGAGCCTTTACGGCGGAGCGGGCGAGTTGAACCGCTTCGGTCTTGGCCGGCTCGAAGACGATGCCTCTGCCGACAAATTGGCAAAGGAAAAGTAGCCCTACAAATAGAGCCACCCGGGCAGAATATCGAATGAGTGAAGCTGTTTGACTCACGGAACTCCTCCCTAAGGTATCGGCATATCGAATCGAGGAATTGAGGGCGGGATGTAATCAAGGCACTACCAGGGCCCGTTAAAAATGGGGTCGAAAAATAGCCGCCACTGAGGCTAATCTGTTAGAAGAAGGGAATGTGAATGTGGAACCGCAGGAGTCTCAGTGAAAAAGAAGCTCTTCCTTAGTCGAGCGCTCAAAGTGTTGCTTTATATTGAAGTGGGATACGTCTTACTGGCGTCCATTTTCCTTAACTTGGGCGTGATTCCGAAGCTTATTAATACTGGCCCCGATGAGCTCAAGATCGATTATTCCTGGGCGATCTCTTTCTTTCCTTCGACAGTATACGTGCGCAATGCCAACTTCCGCGTTCAAGATCGCAACGTTCAACTGTTCGGGAAGTTGAGTGGCACTTTCCTTTTTATTTCGTTGCCGAAACTTCTCAAACGGCAATTTGTCGTCCATTATCTTGAAGGGCAAAATTTAAAGTTCTTTTTCCGTTTGCGACGTAAGCCAGAAGAGATCGTAAAGCTTTCAAAAGATGCTGTGCCGCCGATTCCCGGGCTGACGGACATGACGAAGCCGACGACGCCCAAGAAGCCCTCTGATCCCAGCGAGGAAAATCGTCAGTGGCGTTTGCGAATGGACCACGTTCACATCGCTTCTATCAGCGAGATTTGGTTTGATAGATTTCATTTTGAAGGTAACGCTAGCGTTAGAGGCGGCTTCTATCTTAAGCCGTCCCATGCGGTTGAAGTCTACCCAGCGGTTCTTTCTTTTTCTGACGGCAAGCTTGCGGGTAGCGGTGAGCCTTTCCTGGAACATATTTCGGGAGCTATCCATACTCATCTTCCCCTCCTTAATACGACGGACGGGGAAGAAGAGCCGATTCCTCCTCACGTGAATGCGACCATTGAGTTACATGCTCCGATCAAAGGAATCGAATCTGCGAATGCTTATCTAAAAAGTATTAAGTGGTTGGTCCTTTCGGGAGGCGAAGGTCAACTCAATGTGAAGGTTGGCGTCGAAAAAGGCGTGCTGATGCCAGGAAGTCATGTTGAAGCCGTTTCGAAAGCGATCACTGCCCAAATCTGGCAGCAAAAGGTAGTGGGAGACGGTTTGGTTTCTTGGACTTTGGTTGATGGCGAGCCTCGCAAGGGAATTGCCGAAGTAAAACTAGACCGATTCGCTTTGGGACGAATGCAAGACAAAGGGCCTGCACTCATCAAAGGGCAGGGTTTAATCATTACTTTAGAGAGTGAAAATCCAGACCTCGACGATCCGGTGAAGCATCCCAGAGCGCGGGTTCAGATCCCTAACGCTCGAATTGAAGATCTCTCTTATCTGAATGGATTTTTGCCGAGCGGTCCTGGCATCAAAGTGTTGGGAGGACAAGGCATTTTAGATGCGGACTTTGCGATCGGCGGAAATGAAAAGGATTCAGGGCATATCAAAATTGAGGCTCCTGTGTGGAAAGCCGAAATTGCGGAACACACTTTGGAAGGAAAGCTTGGCGTCGGAGTGCATATTAGTGGGGGCAGCATTGAACGAGGAAAGATTAAGGTGAGCGAACTGCTCTTGGATCTGCAATCCATCAAAGCGGAGGACGGTCCAAGTGACTGGTGGGCTAAGGTTAGAATCTTTGGAGCTGACTTTGGTTGGAAAAATAGCACGGAGCTTTCTGGAAAAGTCGATGTGAAGGCCAAAGATGCGACGCTTCTCACTAAGTTGTATTTAACGGGAAAGGGAAAACCTCTCCCGGGGTTCGTGGCAGGACTACTCGACTTTCCAGATCTCAAACTTTCGGCTCAAGTGAAACTAGATAAAGAGGGATTCTTGGTACGCTATCTCGAAGCCGACGCGAAGAATAGTCGCCTCCGGGGTTGGCTGGGCAAAAGAGGAAAAGAGCGCCATGCGATGGCTCTTCTCGAGGTAGGTTTACTCGCTGCGGCGCTTGAAGTTAGCGATGATGACACGCGCGTCATTATTAATGACGCGATCAAATGGTACCAAAACCACTCGGCCAAAGGACTTTCGCAGTTCACAAGTAGCCTTTCTAAATAGTGCGCAGTACACTTCCGACGATGAATTCTGCCTTAGCACCACAGCTAGATAGACCGGGAAAGGGTTTACCCTTCTGGCAAATTCTGCCCTTTCGATTCATTATTTTTCCCAAACTAACCAAAAATTGGACGTGGGAAAGCGCTCAAGAGAGGTTCGATGCGGAAGAGGCTAAGATTGTAGCTCTCGTAAAAAAAGTTCCTCTTTCCCAACTAGACACCAAGATTCTGGTTAAAGGGGTGCGCGGAATTGAGGATAGTTCGCGATTCTGGTCGATTAATTTAACGTTGGAACATCTTGGCATCGTGAACGACGGAATGAGTACTAGTGTCGTGGAGCTTTCTTGCGGAAGGGTACCGCCCAAGAAGGTGGACATCGCTTTGGTGAAACCGGCAGGGCATCCCGGAACCGAGACCGAGCTTCCTTCCTATCAAGCGTCAGCCCAAAGGTACCGAAACCGGATCTGGAAAGAGACTAAAGACAGGAACTCAAAAGCTAAGCTTGCCCACCCCTGGTTTGGCCCGCTCACGGCCTACCAATGGCACTGTGTTGGCGCCATCCATCAATCAATTCATCGCCGGCAGATTGAAGCCATTATCAAAGGGCTCAGCTAATAGTATACTGCTCGCATGACACGCGTCGGTGAACTATTCATCTTAGGTTTTCGTGGCACTCAACTCCCCGCTTGGTTGCGAGACTTTGACAAAGAGTTTGGTCTTGGCGGAGTTATTCTCTTTGATTACGACGTTCAAACCAAAACCTACAAAAATAATATTGAGTCACGCGAACAGCTAAAAAAACTTTGCGGCGAGCTTCATAACCTTGATTCCCATCCGCTGATCTATATCGATCAAGAGGGGGGAAAAGTCCGAAGATTGAAGGAGAGCCTGGGCTTTGCTCCACTTCCCAGCGCCAAAGATTTTGTAGCCTTGCCTGATGCAGCGAAAAGAGAATGCCTTTCCAAAAGTTTTCGGGAAATGAAAGAACTTGGAATTGATGTGGACTTGGGACCCGTAGCCGATCTCGATTTGAATCCAAGAAAACCTGACATTGGGGCCATTGGCAGATCTTTTTCGGTGGATCCCGCCGAAGTTCGCAAAAACATAGCGTTCTGGAGCGAGGTCGCCCAGGAAACAGGATTAGCGCTATGTTTGAAGCACTACCCTGGCTTGGGAGGTGCTACGACCAACAGTCATTTGGAATTGACCGATCTTACGGGAACGGTGACCGAGTCGCAGATCAGTCTATTTCGCGAACAGACCCCCAAAACCCCAGGTAACGCCATTCTCATTAGTCATGGCTTGATGAATGATTGGGACCCAGGAGTTCCCGTTTCGATGTCGTTTCCCGTGCTACAGCATTTGCGCGCGCAGCTTCCCGAAACTCAGTTTTTGTCCGACGACCTTCAGATGCAGGGCTTGCAAGCTCGTTTCTCAAGCTCCGAGGCTATCATTCGTGGAATAGGCGCAGGGCTTGACTCAGTCATTCTAGGAAACAATCTTATCGATCAACAAAGAGAGGCGGCATCATTTGCCCTTGACCTGCAAAACGCGCTATCCTCGGACAAGTTGCTGGCCAAAAGAGTAGCAGAGTCGCAACAACGGATCGCCCAAAGAAAATCGAGATGAAAAAAATCGAGATGATAGTTTCCAAAACTTACGAAGTGAATTTTGACGGGATTGTTGGTCCCACCCACAATTTTTCGGGGCTCTCCTTCGGAAACGTGGCTTCGCTTAGTCATAAAGCAGGGATTTCAAATCCGAAAGAAGCGGCCCTGCAAGGACTAGCCAAAGCAAAAGCTTTGATGGATCTGGGGCTCTACCAAGCGGTACTTCCGCCTCAGGAACGCCCCAATATAGAAGTGTTACGTCGTTTAGGATTTACCGGAACCGACGAAAAAGTCATGGCGGATGCTTTTTCAAAAAATCCCGAAGTATATCGTTCCGTCTGTTCGGCTTCGAGTATGTGGACGGCGAATGCGGTAACTCTGGCTCCTAGTGCCGATACCTCTGACCACAAAGTCCACTTCACTCCGGCGAATTTAAATAACAAATTTCATCGTTCCTTTGAGCACATCACAACCTCACGCGTGCTCCGATCGATTTTTTCTGATCCCAACCATTTCGTGCATCATCCGGCACTCCCCGAGGGGCCTTGGTTTGGGGATGAGGGTTCGGCAAACCACACGCGTTTGTGCCGTGAGCATTCTGGAAAAGGGGTCCATTTTTTTGTTTTTGGCCGATTCGCCTTTCAAACAGTCTCTGAGCCCAAGCGATTTCCTGCACGACAAACCTTTGAAGCTTCTCAAGCGGTCGCTCGTTTGCACGGGCTGTCCGCCGATCAGGTAGTATTTGCCCAACAAAATCCGGATTTCATCGATGCTGGAGTCTTTCACAATGACGTGGGAGCGGTAGGAAACGAGGGCCTTTATCTTTTTCACGAAAGGTCTTACGTAAACCAAGAGATGATCGTTGAGGAATTAAAAACGAAATTTGCGAAGGTGACCGGCGGTCAGCTTAATCCCATCTGCGTTCCAGAAAAAACAGTCTCAGTTCAAGACGCTATTAAATCGTACCTTTTTAATTCTCAAGTGGTTACTTTGTCCTCTAATGAAATGGTATTCGTCGCTCCCAAAGAGAGCGAAGAATGTGCTGCGGTTCGCAATTACTTAGAAGTGCTTAAAAACGATTCCTCTAATCCCATCACCCAAGTGCGTTTCTTGGACGTTCGGCAAAGCATGAGTAACGGCGGGGGACTCGCTTGTTTACGTCTACGCGTCGTCCTGAACGAGGAAGAGATCAAAAAGGTGAACCCTCAGATATTCCTTTCAGAGAAGCGCTACAGCGAATTATGCGGTTGGGTGAAAAAACACTACCGTGACAAATTAGCGCCCGACGACTTGGCAGATCCCAATCTTTTAAAAGAGGGAAGGGTAGCTCTGGACGAGCTCACTCAGATCCTCTCTCTAGGCTCGATTTATTCTTTTCAAAAATAGGAGGCTTGATGCTTTTGGATATCGGATTACTGGCGTTGAGAGTTTGCTTTGGAACGATGCTTGCCGTGGGGCACGGTCTTCATAAGTTAAAAGCATTTTCCACGATAGCGCCGCATTTTCCGGATCCGCTTCATGTGGGTGGCACGATTAGCCTGGCACTTACCGTATTTGCCGAAGTTTTCTGCTCTGGCTTTGTGGTATTCGGAATCGCCACTCGCTGGGCATCGATTCCTATTTTTATTACCATGGCGGTCGCCATTGTTATGGTTCACGCCGGAACTCCTTGGGCTTCGCGTGAGCCAGCGGCGGTGTATGGAGTGTTTGCTCTCACTCTGTTTTTGACCGGACCCGGAAGGTTGTCGCTCGATTCCATCTTCGGATGGGTCAAACGCTAAGGCTGAATCTCGCTACGGCGTGGTTAGACGGCGAGGGCGTTGTACCTTTCGTTAACGTTCTGAGTCGCACTGGCTATTGGATTTCAGCTAGTTACCTTCTCTCAAAGCTAAGGGCTGAGAATTCTGCCACTTGATCTAAGTAACGCTATGCGTTATAGTCTGTCCCCTATAAAGGAGTTGCTATGCGAATCATGACTACTTTTCTCTTCGGGTCTTTAATTTTTATGCAGGCGGGTTTTGCAATCGATGGGCTTAAGCCGCTTTCAGTCGACAAACGTCTGGAAAATCAGAGCGCCCAGATCGAGATCATCAGGAACCGGATTAACGAACTCTCCAAGACTGTGGACGCTCTGGTGAAAGTGCTAGACGTTAAGGACGAAGTAACTCGCGAGAAAACCGCGGCTCTGAAAGACAACTCTCGTCCGGAGCGAGACAACTCCTCAAACGACAAATAATCAAGACATTAGACAGGTACGGACTTCCTTTTCAAACCTCGGATAGCTGGCTGACGATTATCCGAGGCTTTTTTTCCGTAGGAAACCGAAAGACCGTTCGTCTCAATTCTCGACGGATAACCTACTTCTGCAAATCCGAATATTTCTTGATAAAAGTCGCCGGGCTGGGGGGCTTAAAGAGCTCCGCCTAGGGAGGGGCTTGGCGCGCCGCGCGTTTTCAAGTGGTGCTGCTAGTGAGAGAACCTCTCTCATGATTAAACTTTATTATCGACCACACACTCGGTCTTCACGACCGCGATGGGCTCTCGAAGAGCTCGGCTTACCGTATGAATTAGAGACGGTGGATAAGGCGACGGCGAGTGCGCCGGGTAGCGCCTATTTAAAGATTCAGCCCCACGGCGCGGTTCCCGCCCTTTCGGACGGCGAGACCGTAATGTTTGAGTCGGCTGGCATCTGCATGTACTTGGCGGATCATTATCCTGATCGCAAACTTGCTCCTGAAGTAGGAAGCCCCGATCGCGCGGCTTACTACCAGTGGATCTTCTACGGAATGACCACTCCCGAGCCAGAGTTGATGAAGATCTACCTGAACACGATCCTGCTTCCCGAAGCTAGCCGTTCAAAAACGGTGGCGGAAGAAGCCACCCAAAAATTCCACGCTACGGCCAAGGTTCTAACCGAAGCTTTAACGGGCAAGGAATATCTCTTAGGGAGTCAATTCACGATGGCTGATATCGTCGTAGGTTCGATGTTGGGATGGGCGACACGAATGAATTTATTAACCGATTTCCCGGTCTTGAAAACCTACGTGGAACGCCTTTCAATTCGTCCGGCGTACCAACGATCGCAAGCTTAGTGAGATTCGACATGAACCAGGGAGGCAGCCTTCGTGGCTACCTTCCTGGCTTCTTTCGTCGATTTTGCCGTCGCTAAAGCGACTCCCATTCTTCTAAACTTACGGGCATCCGGCTTTCCGAAGATGCGGATATCGGTGTTTTTCATCGCGAGCGCTTTTCCTAAGCCGCGATATCTGACTTCCATCGATTCTTTCGTCGCTAAGATCACCGCCGATGCCGAAGGCCCACGATAATTAATCTGGGGGATGGGCAATCCCAAGATGGCTCGTACATGCAGATCGAACTCCGAAAGGTCTTGAGAGATAAGCGTTACCATTCCCGTATCGTGCGGACGTGGAGATAACTCTGAGAAAATAACTTCATTGCCGACGATAAAGAATTCAACGCCAAAGATTCCAGCTCCGCCCATGCGCGCCGTCACTTTTTCTGCCATCTTTTGGGCTTTTTTCAAGGCTGCCGCAGAAATTTCCGCCGGCATCCAAGATTCTTGGTAGTCGCCGCGTTCTTGTCGGTGTCCGATGGGATTTACAAAAAGGGTTTCTCCGTTTCGCTGACAGATCGTAAGAAGGGTGATTTCTAGATCGAATTTAATAAACTCTTCTACGATGACGCGGTTTTGATCTCCGCGCTTTCCTTCGCAAGCATACTTCCAAGATTGCGCGATCTCTTTGGCACTCTTGGCGATGGATTGTCCCTTTCCCGATGAAGACATCACGGGCTTGATGACGACTGGAAATCCAATCGTATTGGCGGCAGCCAGAAGAGCTTCTTCAGTTTCCGCATAAGCGTATTTCGCGGTTCGTAAACCTAATTCTTTCGAAGCGACTTCTCGAATCGCATCTCGGTTCATCGTTAAGTGCGCTGCTTCTGCAGAGGGGACTACAATAATTCCTCGTTTTTCAAATTCGCGCAGCTTTTCGGTTCGAATGGCTTCGATCTCAGGAACGATCAAATCGGGTTGGTGCTTTAAGATCACGCGAGATAAGTCGGCTCCATCGAGCATGTTCACGACTTCCCAGGCATCTGCGACTTGCATCGCGGGGGCCCCTTCGTATCTATCGACGGCAATGACGTACTTTCCCAACCGTTTTGCCGCGATGACGACCTCTTTGCCGAGCTCTCCGGCGCCGAGAAGTAGGATTCTTTGTATCTGATCTGCGTTCTTTTGATTTGTTTTCACTGGAAGACTGATTACAACGGCTGGAAAAAAGATACAAGACGGCAAGTAACTATTCAGCTCTGACAACGGCATCGTCCATAAGCCGTCGCTCTCTTCGTCCTCCCCTGTGCTCGGGTGCTCATTTACTGTCGTGTAAACTCCGCTCCCGTGCTCGGAAATTCCTTGATATCAACGGCTTCTGAACGATGCCCTTCACTTTGGGGGCCGTGACCCCTGAATAGTTACGAAGGCAAAAAAAAAGGCCCGCCACAGTGGCGGGCCTGCGAAATCATTAGGAATTAGTGCGTTCCGTGCTCACTGTGATCATGGTCATGATCGTGGTCTTCGCCGCAGCAGCCTTCTTCTTCTTTCATATCGGCTTCTGTGGCTTCACGGGCTTCAGTGATTTCGACGTCAAAAAAGAGGTCGTTTCCAGCTAACGGATGGTTTCCGTCTACTTTTACCGCTTCTGCTTTGAGTTCCATCACTGTGAAAATTCTTGGGGGGCCATCCGCTGCTGAAAGTCGGAACTGGTCACCCACTTCAATCGCTTCCCCCGCGGGGAATTGAGATTTAGGGAGGTCCATGACCAAGCCATCTTCATATTCGCCGTAAGCGTTGGCGGCTTCGATCTTTACATTTTTCTTATCGCCCAACTTTAAAGGCTTCAACGCCTCTTCAAGTCCGGGAATAATTTGGCTCATGCCTTCGACATACTTTAGTGGCTCACTCCCCGTAGAGTCGTCGAGTGTTTCTCCGTCCTGGTTCTTCAAAACGTAATGAAAAGACACTACGCGATTTTTCATTGGATCTCCTCGAAATCTCTCGTCGAGATTTCTTCAAGGTGCACGACTGAGGAGGAGCCTTCAGACATGCGGGTTTAGGGTACGAAAAGACGAACCCATATCCTATCTCAGCCAATCGCCAGAGTCAGCAGACTAAAAAGGTGTGTGGATACTTTTTACACAAACGGATTGTGCTTGCCTCGGCGTAGCTGAAAGCGAAGCCGGGAAGCCGGGTTAGCGGGAAGCGGAGAAGAATAAAGCGGTCAAATGAGCTGCCAGAGAGGTGCGGTGCGAAGTCTGAGAAGACGCGTGCGTGGGAATGGATAGACTCAATCCCAATAGAAAACTCAGTACGGCTATCAACTTGAGAAGCTCTCGAGTCAACATGACGAGTGCTCCTTTCTTCAGAGTCTCTAGAGGGGCGGCCCGGACGACCTGTCTGGGTCTAAGCCCTCTTGGAGCCCAGTTATTAGTTCAAAAACAACACGGAGGCTAGCAATTAATCGCTCATCCGAACCAATTTTTAAGAAGCAGTTTTAGCGTTGAAAAATAATGGTCTCAAACTGGAACCTTGATAGTCAATAGGCCCAAAGTCGAAAATGGTCGAAAAGGTAGTCGTTACCTTTTCGACCTCCGCATTAAGGGGTGGCTTTTGGCGCTAGGACAATGCGGCAGACGGGTTCGGTTCCTTTGTCCGACGCTAGGCTCAGGAGCGGGTCTAAACCGGGCATCAATTCGCTTCCCGTGGTATCGGAGGCGAGATCTCTCAACACTGGCTGGCTACCCAACCCCTTTGCGATGAGCTCGCGTCTGTCGAACTTACGTGCCAAATCTACGTGGAAGACCCGGCGACCAATATCCGAGATAACCGTCGAGAGCGTGCGCTCGGGGGACTGGCTATACGCGTCGTTTTCCAACTCTGAATATTTTTCAATTTTTTGATCGAGATAGGCCGTAAGCAACTGCGTGTAAGCGTACACCGCGCGATCCGAAGTTACCTTTCGATCATGAACGCCATTGGGGTGGTGCTCGTCTTGTGGTTCGAGGGCGCCTAGTACTGTGCGGACATAGGAATCAAAAAACCACGCGAACTTTTCGTAACTATAGTTAGGGCCTGTGTGGAACTCGTTGCGTGATCGATCGATACACGTCTGCACGCCATTTCGGTACGGTTCAAATACCCCATCGGCTTCCGCTAGAACTTGCACGGCAAAAGGATCTACTTCGATAGTAGAAATGGTGTGCCCGTCTTTAATCATCATGAATCGACGAAAAAAGTTTCGGGTGGAATCGGCTTGTACTCGCGCCACTAGTTCGTGAAAGTCGCGGTAGACCCGAGTCCAGTTTTCTTTCGGCGCTTCATCAGCGATGACTGGATTGGAAATCGAAAAGCAGATTCCCGCGGCCAAAAAAACTTTTAATAACGAAGTGAGTTTACGTAGAAATGACAAGGCTGCCCCCCGCTATATTATCGACATTACTGGGCAGGGCCTTAAAGTAGCGTGACTAGTTGCGTTAGTGGGTCATGTTTTCGAATTCTTCGACGAGCGGGAGGATGGTTTTCTTGGAGGCGGAGTACGGAAAATGGCCGTACTTCACTTTCACCACACGTTGGGGGGAGAAATCCTTTCGTAACTGTTCGATAGATTCGAAAGGGATGTAGGGATCGTCTGTAGAAGCGATGATTTGGATAGGCGAACGAATGAGGGGCTTCCCACCATAGCCCATAAACTCATCCAACCCTAATTTCGAAAGCATCTTATCCGCAAGACTGTAAGCGATGATCAAACGGTTGATAGCGCGAATTCTAGGAAGATACTTTTTCAATCTGAGATCTACACTTCCACCGCGGGATTCGACTTCGCGAACCGCTTTGTTCAGTGTCATAAGCTGAATGCGAAACGGCATCGGTGATTTAAAGATATCGAGTCTTCTAAAAGCCCCGTTGAAGAGCGTGATTTTTGCCGAGGGGGATTTTCCTTTCCGCTGTAAGTGAAGAAGCGCCAGAAGTGTCAGTGGAACGCCATAGTCGTGGCAAACAATAGACTCTGGTTCGAAAGCTTCGATTTGGGCGGCGACGTAGCGAGACATACCTTTGAGATCGGCGGAGTCGGTGTGTTCCAAAACCTCCATTAAAGGAAGTATCCTCTGCCCTTTGTGTTTACCGAAGAACTTCTCCCACGGTTCAGGAGGGCAGGGTAAGCCAGTCACAATTAGACGTCTCATGGTGACTGTTTCTATCAGTCCCCGGGGTCTGGAGCAAGTCGGCTAGTGGTAGCGCGAAACCAGGGTTTCGGGGTGAAGCGGACTAAGCCTTTCGTACTCCTGATGACCGTCACCTAGTAGCACAAGATCGACCCCCAAAGCACGCGCCACTTCAATATCGTGATCTGTGTCGCCGACAATGATTAGCTTCTCTTTAGGAAGGCCTAGCTGGTGAATCAGTTCATGGCCTCTTTCGATTTTTGAGACGGCGTAGTGATCCGATAGGCCGTAGATGTGTTCAAAGCGGTCGTGAATCCCGTGATGTTTTGTCAGCTGCTTCAGCTCATACTCTTTAGCCGCAGAAAGGATGGAGCAAGACTTCCCCCCCTCTTTTAAAGACCCAAGAAGCTCGGCAGCTCCCTCGAACAAAAGACAAGTCGGGACGGCGTCGGCGTAGTCGGAAATAAATTCGGCGGCTAACCCTTCAAAAGGAGTTAGCTCGAGATCGAATCCAATCGTTTTGTAATATTCGACGATGGGGAATCGAAATTTCTTTCGATAGGCGTCTTTCGTAATACGCGGCAAGCTGTGCCGCTGCAGAAGGCCGTTGATCACGTCGACGCAAAGGTCAACGTCATCTAAGAGCGTTCCGTTCCAATCCCAAATCACATGCTGTTTTGATTCAAAGTGCTTGGTGAGTTTGTTCATGTACTATAATCGTAAAGAGCCAAGGGAAGCGTGTCAAATCGTCGATAAAGATTCTCTACACTCCAATGTCCTCATTCCATAAATGGGGGTTAGCCGCAATAAAAGTTTTCATCAGCTGAATGCACTCGGCATCGTTCACCACGTGCACGCTTATCCCGCGTCCTTTCACGTAAGACTCTGGCCCTTGGAAAGTTTGATTCTCTCCAATAACAATTCTTGGGATTTTGTAGAGAAGTGCTGTGCCACTGCACATGTCGCAGGGAGAGAGCGTGCTATACAGAGTTGATTTTTGGTATTCGGCAGGACTTAGGCGGCCCGCATTTTCCAAACAGTCCATCTCAGCATGCAAGATGGCGCTTCCTCTTTGTACGCGCCGGTTGTGACCGCGCCCCACAATCTTGTTTTCGATGACAAGCACTGAACCAATGGGGATGCCTCCCTCACTTAGTCCTAGTTTGGCCTCTTCGATCGCTGCTTCAAGAAACGGTTCTTTCATTCGATTATTATAAACCACAAAGAATGTTGAGCTAGCCACTGAAATGACGCGATGTATCTTGGGGCGATACGCCCCAGTTTTCCCCACTTATGGGCCAGATCGGGGAATTATGACCCATCCCATAACCCCCATCCCCTTGATTTCATGATGATTTTCTTGGCATCTAGATTGCTTTGGTATACGAGTGGAACTAACAAATAACGCTATCTCGATAGCGAAATCATTACCTGGAGGATCTTATGAAAATTGCATTGATCGCGCTTGTCCTTGGATTGTTCTCTGTTGCCACCATCGCTACTGCCGCTGATGCCGTAAAGCCTGCGCATAGCGTAAAAGTCGCCAACAAAAAGAAAAACAAAAAGCACGTAAAGTCTGAAGAAAAGACGACGACGGATGCCTCTGGAACGACCACGGAAAAGAAAGAAACGACTGAACAAAAGACTGAAACGCCGGCTGAGCCGACGAAGTAATCGTCTTTTTTCGTTAGTGTTTGTGAAGGGGAACTCTTTGGAGTTCCCCTTTGCTTTTAGAGCTAATCGACTTTCTCCTTTTTCCCGATGCGTTAGAGGGGGTTAACGTATTTATGTTCCGCACCGCGAAATTAGATATTCAGTCCAAGATCGTACTCGTCTTGGTCGCGGTTATTTTACCCACCTACCTTATTGTCACCGTTATTCAGAATAAATTGACGCACCCCTTACTCGAGCAAGATCTGAAGCAGCTGGGAACCAGCACCGGCGAAGCTTTGGCGGCACAGATCGTTAGCAACCGTTTGATCTATGCTCCAAACGCAGCGAAAGAGATTGAACGAGACATTCTCAATCGTCTCTACTACCAGCCCAGCGTTATTCGAATGGACGTTTTTATTGGGGACGCCTCTGGAAATTTAAAACTGATCGCTTCAAGTGTAGAAGATGAACCGAACGTGGCACCGCCTTCTGTCTTTTGGACAGATCAAGCAATGAGTGAATTGGTCTCTTCTGAGGAAGGCACGCCCAACTGGAAAATCATCGTCCCTATTAAGCAGGGCGGAAAGACGAAGAAGAGTACCAAAGTGTTGGGGGTGGTTCACGTTTTGGTGTCCACACGAAGTGTCGATCGGGTTTTGGGAACTTTTTGGAAAGTGACCGGCCTTGCGGCTTGCGTAAACGTTGTCCTTCTAATTTTTATCCTGAATTACTTTTTGCGAAAGACGATCTTGAACGAAAAACTTTTGAGGCAAGCTGAGAATCAAAACCTTCAGCTCTCCGAACAGTTACACGAAGCCCAACGCCAAACGATGAACATCGAAAAGCTGGCTGTCATGGGGGAGCTGACCGCCAATTTTGCACACGAGATTGGCACGCCGTTAAATGCGATAGGAGGGCATCTCCAGCTCTTAAAAGAAGAGTTGGGTGATTCCGAAGCTCCTGTTCCTAGACGCGCTGAGCGGATCGAAATCATTAGCGGCGAGCTAACCCGAATCGAGCAGATCGTAAAAGGCTTTCTCCAAACGACTTCCAAGCCTACATCGCAGCGACAGCTCGTGGATCTCAACTCTTTGGTAGATAAGGCCGTTGGCATTGTTAAACCAAGACTCGATCGTAATGGCGTCGAGTACCTTTCTTCCCTCGATCGCACCATGGGGCCAGTTCGCGTGGTTCCTACTGACATCGAACAGATTTTGCTGAACCTGGCGAACAATGCCATGGACAGCATGCAAAGTAAGGGATTAGGCGTGGGTCGTTTATCCCTTGAAGTCACGAGCCGAACACGCCGAGAGGCGGGCGAAGAGTGGGCGGAGATTTGTATTACGGATACCGGCATGGGAATTAAAAAAGCGGATCTTAAAAACGTTCTGAAACCCTTCTTCACCACTAAGCGACCAGGCGAAGGAACGGGTTTGGGCCTTACTATTTGCCATCAGCTGGCCAGCAAGTACGGTGGTGTGTTAACTATTAATTCAAAAGAGGGCGCCTGGACTGAGGTTAAGCTCAGGATTCCCTATCGAGCCAACACATGACGAACCTTAGAATACTTATAGTTGACGACGATAAAGTGACTAGAGATCTCTTGAAGGAGATCTTTGAGCGTGAGAATTACGCTGTCTCTCAAGTCGGAAGCGGAGAAGAAGCTCTCAAAGTCATTAAGCGAGAAGAGTTTGCAATCATCCTCTCTGACATTCGCATGTTGGAAGTGAATGGTTTGCAGCTATTGTCCCAACTAAAGAAGGCCGGAACGCGAAGTGTGGTCATTCTTATGACGGGCTTTGGCACAATGGAAGGCGCTATCGAGGCCATTCAACAAGGGGCTTTCGATTATATTAGTAAGCCTTTCAAATTGAATGAGCTAAAGGCCGTGGTAAGCCGTGCCGCAAAACATTGGGAAGCGATGAGCAATCCTGCGATGCTTTCGATGTCTTCGGTTCCCTTTGCTGCAAAAACTCTAATCGGAAAATCGGCGCAAATCGTGGAAGTTTACAAAACATTAGCCAGAGCTGCCATGGCGACCAGCAACGTTTTGATCAACGGGGAATCTGGAACGGGTAAAGAACTTGTCGCTCGCGCCATTCATGACAACAGTCCTCGTCGTCAAAAAGCATTTATTGCCGTAAACTGCGGCGCACTCGCCGAAAATCTTCTGGAGTCTGAGCTCTTTGGTCACGTGAAAGGTTCATTCACGGGAGCCGTCGCAAACAAATTAGGACTTTTTGAAGAGGCCAATGGCGGCACTATCTTCTTAGACGAAATTGGGGATATCACCCCTGGGCTGCAAGTAAAGTTGCTTCGTGTTTTGCAAGAAGGGGAATTCAAACCTGTCGGAACCAACGAAGTTCGCAAAGCCGATGTAAGGGTGATTGCCGCTACTCACTGCAACTTAGAAGCTTATGTAAAAGAAAATAAGTTTCGAGAGGATCTCTACTATCGTTTGAAAGTGATCTCTATTGATCTGCCCCCGCTTCGTGAGCGTATGGGTGATTTGCCCGAGCTCGTAAACCATTTTGTCAGTCGCTTTTCTGAGAAATCGAATAAGAAGATTTCGCATATTTCGGAAGAGGCGATGACGCTCCTTCTCCACTATACGTGGCCGGGGAATATTCGAGAGCTTGAGCATGCTATCGAGCGAGCTGTGGCGATGACTCGAACCACGGTGCTTTACCCTGAGGATTTTCCGGGAGAGATCGGATTATCGCAAGGGGGAGCGGCCTCCTCAGCCAACACTCCTATTGAGGCTCAGCTCGGAATTGGGCAACAGCGTACGTCGCTCGAAGAAGTGGAGCGCGTTCACATCATGAAAGTTTTGGAAGATACGAATTGGAACAAAAGCAAAGCCGCTGCCCTCCTGGGGATCGATCGTAAAACGTTGAGCCGTAAAGCACAGCGTTATGAGATTCCGCTTAGCCGGAAAAAGATGACTTAGTTTCCCGCCTTCTCTAAACTCATCTCTTTATTCACCGACCCATTTTCAATGCGATGAGGAGTCATTGCCGGATGAAACTGCCCGCTAATGCGAAGACCATCTTTATTTGTTTTGTAGGATGGCTATTTGATTTCTACGACCTGGTTTTAATTAGCTATCTTCTCCCGCAGATCTCCCAGAGCTTCAGTCTTTCTCATCACGAACAGTCGCTAATCTTAGGAATCGGTTTAGGTGCTTCGGGAGTAGGAGGAATACTCTTTGGCCGATTGGGAGATATTTACGGGCGAAAAACCGTGATGACCTGGACCATTCTTCTGTACTCCGTCGGTACCGCGCTTTCAGCGTTCGCTCCCACGGCGACTCTTTTTATCATTTTAAGGGCTATAGCAGGTCTTGGATTGGGCGGGGAGTGGGCCGTGGGCCACGCTCTGGTCGCGGAAACCTCTGAAGAGGGAAAGCGGGGAAGGGCGGCTGCTTTTTTGCAATCGGGAGAACCCGTTGGCGTTGGGATGGCCGCGATCGCCGGATTTATTTTAGCGCCGTGGCTGGGATGGCGCGCCGTTGTGTTTCTTTCGGGGGCCACTGG